>NZ_JAMPKJ010000043.1 GCF_039962115.1 Funiculus sociatus GB2-C1
TGCACGAGCGTAACGCTCACAACTTCCCTCTCGACTTGGCAGCAGGTGAGTCCACCCCAGTTGCTCTGGTTGCTCCTAGCATCAATGGTTAATCGCTAGTTTTTCTAGCTAAAGAAGCGCTCCAATAGGGGCGCTTTTTTTTTGGTAAAGTTATCCAAAGTAGGCTGGCGTTGCTTCACGTACTGCCTATAGGAATGCCATCATAGTTATAGACAAATACACATTAGGAGAATAGACAACGTATACGCGACCCTTAGCTCGTCTGATCGAGCAACTACAACGTTTGCCTGGAGTTGGCCCCAAAACGGCTCAACGATTAGCCCTACATATTTTAAAGCGATCGCCCGAAGAAGTAGAAGCACTAGCTCAAGCTTTAATTGAGGCGAAAAAGCAAGTTGGTTTATGTAAGGTGTGCTTTCACCTCTCAGCTGAACCTGTCTGTGAGATTTGCCGCAATTCCAACCGCGACAACAGCACGCTTTGTGTGGTGGAAGATTCCCGCGATGTGATAGCGCTGGAAAAAACCCGCGAGTATCGGGGTAAGTATCACATCCTCGGAGGTGTCATTTCCCCAATGGATGGCATTGGCCCCGACCAGCTGCATATCCAACCACTGGTGCGGCGAGTCAGTCAGCAAAAAATTAAAGAAGTAATTCTGGCAATTAGTCCAAGTGTAGAAGGTGAGACAACGACGCTGTATGTCGGTCAGCTGCTAAAGCCATTTACGCGAGTAACCCGGATTGCCTTTGGTTTACCAATGGGGGGAGATTTAGAGTACGCCGATGAGGTGACGCTAGCACGAGCCTTGGAAGGAAGGCGAGAGCTAGATTAGTTGTAATTCTCATAAAGGGGTGGACAATATTGCTCCACCCCTTTAAAGAAGGAAACGCACTCTCATTGAGGCTACCTTCTTACTTTGAAGTTTTATTAAGAGGCACCTGTGTTCACGTTCCCAGTCTCAGCCTGGAAACTAGGCAAATTCTGCCCAATCCCTAATTCAGCCCTCCACTCAGACAAAGGCTTATCCCAGTTTTTCTCCCACTTCTGAGCCAGGAAAGGTTTTGCATTCATCCCCATCCTATATCCCTGAGAAATATGGTCTAACACCCTGTTCAAATGTTCTGGAGACTTGATCAGCGTACTCAACAACCCTCCGGCTGTCAGTACCACTGACATAGTTCTGCGTGTCTGAGCCACATAGAATGCCTGTAAACCCAGTTCTCCGGCTACGTCAGTGCTAAAACCTGTAAGTATATGCCAAATATCATGAGTCTGCCGGATGCGGAAAAGAAGGTAGCTGATATCATCCTCAACTTTTATCTTGCGGTAAAATTCTGGATCGAAACCTGCCTCCTTCATGTGAGAGGCGTACTCATATCCCAGAGAACCTTCGGGACATTTTAGTAGCGCCTCCAGGTCTGGAGTTGGAGCAACGTAACGCTCTTGGATGATGCGCTCTACATCAGGGTTAGATTTTACATAATCCAGTGCCAGCTTAGTAGCATCTGTGTGCCGCAGTCCATCTTCGATATCGTAAACCGAGTCCGTTTGGTTGGGATCTTTGAGTAGAGAAACAACGCCTTTCAAAGTAGAAAAAAAATCAAGATTTAAGCGTCGCCGTTCTCGTGACAACATACAATTCATCCTATAATCTTTGCTCAATCTTAGCCCTGGTTTTTTGTTAGTGGCATCCCCCCCCTATACCATTTTGGATGCAAGGATTTTGAATTGTGAAAAGCTTAATAACGTAGGTTGAGTGCTAGTAAGCTGGTTTGAGTTACGGAACCCAATATCTAGCCAATCGATTTTGGATGCCAGAATTTGGCGGAGGTTGGAGTTTCCGAAAGTTTGATGATTTTGGATTGACTTAGGAAGTGGTTGGGTTTCACTATCGTTCAACCCAACCTAATAGCTACTATTGGTAGAAGCGTCTAATGCAACTTCTGCTTGACGAAAGCCATAAGCTGAGCCAATTGTTTCTTTAACCCAGGAATCTCAGCTACTTGTTGCTTCAATCCATTAATCTCAGCCTGCATGGTGGCAATTTTTTCATTTAAAGCGTGAAGTTGAACGCCTGCACTTGAGTCAGCGACTACTGCTGTCTGGGAAGAAGCCGTTCCAACGCTGGGTCGCACTCGTCTGGCTTTAGCCATCGCCGACTTGATGGCATCAGTTAATTGCTTGTTATTAAAAGGCTTTTCCAGAAATTCAAAATATTCAAAAGGTTCTGAAAGTTTCTCTTTCACCTCTTCTTTACGTCCAGACATTACCACTAAAGGAATTGTCTGTAATTCAGGCAGAGATTGCAGTTGCTGAAAAACTTCCCAACCGCCCAAGCGAGGCATTATCCAATCCAACAGTATCAAGTTTGGACTCTCTTGCCGAATTAAATTAAGTCCTTCTTCGCCATCTTTTGCTTCTAAAACTTCAAATTTGCCCTGAGGCAACATTTCTGGGATTTGACTCCGAATGACTTTGGCATCATCAATTATCAGGATTTTTTGAGTTGTTACAATCGCTGGAGCTTTTTGGGCAGGCGGCGAAGCAGTTTGCCTTCTAGGCAATTTTGCTTTTGCCATTGCAGATTTCATCGCCTGAATCAGCGTCTTTTGCTGAAGCGGCTTTTCCACAAATTCAAAATACTCAAACGGTTCCGGAATTTTCTGTGTAACTTCTTCTTTGCGCCCTGACATCAACACCAAGGGGATTTTCTGGAGTTCCGGGGAAACTTGAATCTGTTGAAAAACTTCCCAGCCACTTTGTTTGGATGCTAGGAAATTCAGCACGATTAAATTCGGGCGTTCTTGGCGGATTAAATTGAGTCCTTCTTGAGTGTCTTTTGCTTCTAAAACTTCAAAATTGCTTTTGGGTAATATTTCTCTGACTGCACTTTGGCTTGTGGGACTGTCATCGATAACCAGGACTTTGTTACTTGGCATAACTGACTCCTAGAAGTTGTGACTGAGGGCATTAAATGGTCTTATGTTGTTTTGCTCAACCGTAAGACTGCCCCCAATATAAGTTAGTTTAGCCAGAGATTAATTGGGATATCTCACGGGTAAGACGTATTCCCTAAATACTAGCTGCTACTTTAGCTTTTGTTGGATGAAAGCCATAATTTGAGCTAGTTTTTTCTTCAAGCCGTCAACTTCAGCGGGTACCGCTGCCATCTGAGCCATCTGTTTTTTCAAGGTGTCAATCTCAGCTTGCATTTTGGCAATTCTGGCATTTAGCTGCTGAATTTCAGCGGTGCCAGTAGATGAGTCTGGGGGAACTGTTTCTTTTACTACTGGCTGCGGGGACGGCGCTACCGCTGGGCGGAGGCTAGCTTTACGCATGGCTGATTTGATGGCGGCAATCAGCTGCTTTTGGTCAAACGGCTTGGGGATAAATTCAAAATACTCGAAAGGTTCCGAAATTTTTTCGGTCACTTCTTCTTTACGACCGGACATCAAAACTAGAGGAATCTTCTGAAGTTCAGGCTTGTTTTGAACCTGCTGAAATACTTCCCAGCCGCTCATTTTAGGCAACAGAAAATCCAACATAATCAAGTTGGGATGTGCCTGGTGGATCAGATTCATGCCTTCGAGACCGTCTTTTGCTTCTAAAATCTCAAAGTTACCCGGCGGTAACATATCGCGTACTGTATTTCTAATCACTCTACTGTCATCAATAACCAGGATTTTGTGACTTGCCACGACCGAACTCCTTAGAGGGGATTTAAAAAAAAACTACGCTTAGTTTGAGACGACTGCTGCTTACTCTAGAGTTAAAAAAAAGCGACTAGCTTCAAAAACCGGCATAGCGTTCATACGCATCAGGATGATTTGCAATGTGTAGCGCCTGGGTGTTAGAGCTACAGACCTATGAAGTTGTATACGCGATCGCGGTAAACTAACGCTACCGCTATAGTAGGTAATTCCTGAGCGGGTGACGTGCAGCGATACAGTTTTTTGCTTGACATCCTCAACGTTTTACCATCTCGACATTAAGCCAAAAAGCCAGCTGAGTGCCTAAATTCTAGATTAATCTGGTCTGGTCTGAAAGGGCAAAAAATCAATGTGGAACAAGAGTTAAAGTTAAATGCTTTAAGATTTGTATCATGTGGATGCTCACTTTGGCTGTTAGCCCACCGGAAGATTCATGGATCTGCCTACCGAAACGGATAATGTAACCCAGTCTAATGTGCAAGAGTGGCGGTCAGAAATTGAGGCACTACCGTCTTGGTTGCGCCGCCCCATTGGGAAAGCTAGCGAAATCTCAACGGTGCAACGAATTATTAAGCAGCGACAAATCCACACGATTTGTGAGGAGGGGCGCTGTCCGAACCGGGGAGAGTGTTATGCCCAGAAGACAGCAACTTTTTTGTTGATGGGGCAAACTTGCACCCGTGCTTGTGCTTTTTGTCAAGTGGAGAAGGGACACGCACCGATGCCTTTAGATCCAGAGGAACCGCAAAAGGTGGCGACTGCGGTGCAGTTGCTAGGTTTGCGCTATGTGGTGCTGACTTCGGTAGCTAGAGATGATTTGCCGGATGGTGGGGCTGGTTGGTTTGCGGCGACAATGGCGGCGGTGAGACAGATGAACCCGGAAACCTTAATTGAGGTGTTGACTCCAGATTTCTGGGGGGGTAAGGAGTCGGGGGAAAAACAACGCCAACGAGTCGCAACGGTAGTTTCGGCTCAACCTGTCTGTTATAACCACAATATTGAGACGGTGCGATCGCTTCAAGGACGGGTGCGACGAGGGGCGCAATATGAGCGATCGCTTGATGTCCTGCGTTATGTTAAAGAACTCGATCCGACAATTGCCACGAAATCCGGTTTGATGCTGGGACACGGGGAAACGGAAGCCCAAGTAATTGAGGCGATGGCAGATTTGCGGGCTGCGGGATGCGATCGCATTACTCTGGGGCAATATATGCGCCCCTCTCTAGAACATCTGCCAGTCCAGAAATACTGGACACCAGAGGAGTTTGAAAAATTCGGTGCGATCGCCCGCGAGATGGGCTTTGCTCACGTCCGTTCTGGCCCCTTGGTTCGCAGTTCCTACCACGCGGGAGAATAGGGAAGAAGGGGAAAGGGGCAACAAGAAAGATTTTCATCCTTTTTTAGTACAACTGCGAAAATGAAAATATTTCTATCGAGTCGTGCTAATGGGGACAGCTCTTTGGTATTTCTTTAGAATGTACCAAATTAGGAGATTATCCTGATGACAGCTCAAGCTAAGCAACCCAAAGGTTCTCTTACCAAAACCAGTAGTCCTCCCTATCCCTTCCGCACTATCGTTTTACTCATTCTCTTAGCGGGCAACTTCCTGGTTGCTGGAATCTATTTCCACGTCATCAACCCATAGTTGATGCAAAAGGTGGCAACGGATCGGGTAACAGATGTAACGGATGGGTTAACTTATGGGACTCATAGTCAATCCATCCGCCACATCCGCTACAAAATCCACTGCCACCTTTATCCTTTTTTAAATCGTCCCTTTAAACAAGCCTTGGGGACGGAAGAGTAGAATCAAGACCATAATCATCAAGGCAACGCCTTGCTTGTATTCCGAACCAAGTAAGGGAACGCTGACTTCTTGGGCGATACCAATGACTAAAGCACCCGCGATCGCGCCGTAGGGATTGCCAATTCCGCCGAGAATCACTGACGCAAACATCGGCAAAATTAAAAACCAGCCCATATTGGGACGAACGCCTGTAATTAGCCCATACATGGCTCCCCCCAGCGCGGTAAAAATCCCGGTAATTACCCAAGTCCAAATTACTACACGCTCAACGTTAATCCCTGAGACACGAGCCAGATCAATATCATCCGCTACAGCTCGCATCGCTTTACCGATTTTGGTGTTTTGCAGCAGAAAATGCAGCGCTAAAATTGCCAGCACCGCCATACCTACTACCAACACTCGGTAATAAGCTACTTTGATTCCAAAAATGTCTATAGCGCTTGCTACGGGCAAGTTGTAGCGCTGGTTGCTGCCTCCCCAAATGAAGATGATGCCGTTGCGGATAAACAAGGCAAGTCCAATGGAGATGATTATTAGGGTGGTGGAGGAGGCACGGCGATCGCGCATTGGTTTCCACAGCAGCTGTTCGCTTAGTAGCATTGCTCCGACTGTTCCCCCAGCTCCCAAAATCATCGAGAGCCAGATATTTACCCCACTGGTATTTGCTAACCAGGTGAGATAAGCTCCCAGTGTCATAAAATCGCCGTGAGCAAAGTTGGAGAGTCGCAAAATACCATAAGTCAGCGTTAGTCCGACTGCCGCGAGTGCAATGATGCTACCTACGGCAATTCCATTCACAATTAATTGTGCAGTTTGTGTGTCCATTGGGTTGACTCTCCAGTTAAGAGGAGAGTTCATAATAGAAATTGAAAGAGTAATCTTGGTTTTACCATGACACTAGAACTGAAAGTACCGAGTATGGCTTGTTCTGCCTGTGTAGAGACGATTTCCCAGGCAGTTACCGCAATAGATCCGAAAGCGAAGGTAGAGGCTGACACCAAAACTAAGGTGGTGCAAGTGGAAACGCAACAGCCAGAAACGAAAGTTAGGGAAGCGATCGCTAACGCCGGATATCCCGTCGCCTAGCGTGTTTTCTGGAGCGGGGAAACTTTTAATATAGTGGTTCTCGCTTTGTTGCAATACACCCTTAACCTCACCCCCAACCCCCTCACCGAAAAGCCCAGAGCAGGGTGGTTTCATACAATAGAAGAAAATATCGAAAATTGCGACATTTTGTAGGGACATGGCAATGCCATGCCCCTACCGCCAACCAAAATCAACGTTACAAAATTTTCTTTTAATAAATGAAACCACCCTGCCTCACTGAAAAGCCCAGAGGGGGCAGTATCTCCTTCCAGGTTCAGCCTGGGAGCGAGACGAGTCGAGGCTCTGCCTCGATTTTAAAATAAGTGAAATTATTTGATTGTTACCGTGCGAGATCCTGATGTTCTCTCAAACCTACAACCCCAGCAATTAGTTAAATAGCTGCAACCCAATGGCTGGCATGAGCAAAGGTGGATTGATGATAAGCGAGCTATTTGGAGTCAGAAAAACAAGGTCGGCGTTGGGTTTCGCTTTGCACGGGCCCTACCTACAAGCCTTAAGCCAGTGCCATTGATCTTAAGTATTAATAGATGCAGTTTTTACGAAAGTCTACCTCGGCACCACAACCCTTGCAAATCCCGTAAGAAGTTGCGTCACAACCATCTAACCAGTTGAACCCTGTGCAATTGCAGAACGGGCAATTATACAGAATGTTCGGTAAATTTCCGATGATACACTGCCACTTTGGTAGAGTAATTTTAACCTCTTGCTCTACTGAAATTGCTAAATTAACAGGTAAACGCCATACCTTTTCCACCAACTCTTTGACCTTGACAGCAACTTTATCGATGTTTTGAATACCCAAGTAACCACATCTGACGGCGCGACTTATCAAGACGTTTCTTTTCTCTTCAATAAAGACTCTGGTGCCGTTTGGCGCGATCGCTCTACATTCCCAGCCAACGGATATGGGTACTTCTTTTTTATATGCCAAGATTAAGTTATCGATAATGTTAAGTTGCTGTTGGGTAACACTAACAACCCATTTATCGCCCCCAATTCTTTTGAAAGAGCCTTCAGCGAGGCGAACGGCCAACAAATTATTGAACTCGAAAATATCCTTGTCTACTTCCTCGTGACCTAAGTAAAGGTTGCGTCTTTGAGTATCAGCCAAATCAAATATAGCTAGATAGCAAGCTAACAATGGCTCTATGTAAAGTTTTAATTCCTCGATTTGCTCGTCAATAGTCACAGGTGCGTCTTCCTGAAGGGATAGGGTGAAGAGGGGCGATCGCCTCTGAAGCAAATATCTCACTTTAACAAAAATATCCAATATACCCCCTTGACTCTCCACCGCACTGGAGAGATTAACCTAAAATCAGACAGCAGGAGATAGTTATGGAAACACACTCTCTTAACTTACAAGGAATGAGTTGTGCTGCTTGCGCTGGTGCGATAGAAAAAGCGATTCGCAATGTTCCGGGCGTGAGGGAGTGCAACGTTAACTTTGGCATGGAACAAGCTACCGTCAAGTATGAGCCTGAAGCAACGAGTCTGGAGAAAATTCAGCAAGCTGTAGCTGATGCGGGTTATGCAGCCGAACCAGTTCAGGAATTGGGAACCGGAGTTGATGATACTGAGGTAGCAAGTCGCCGTCAGGAAAAGCAACAGCTGACGCGCAAAGTAATATTAGGTGCAGTCATTAGTATTGTGCTGGTGGTGGGTTCAATCCCGGCGATGACGGGGTTACACGTTCCCTTGATTCCAGCATGGCTGCATAATCCTTGGGTGCAGCTGGTGTTGACGACACCAGTGCAGTTTTGGTGTGGCGAGTCTTTTTTCCGGGGCGCGTGGAAAGCCTTGAAGCGTCATGCTGCTGATATGAATACGCTGATTGCGCTGGGTACAGGTGCGGCGTATTTATATTCGCTGTTTGTCACTGTTTTTCCGGGAGTCCTTGGGCTGAGTAGAGATGTATATTATGAAACAGCAGTAGTAGTAATAACCCTGGTTTTGCTGGGACGGCTGCTGGAAAACCGCGCCAAGGGGCAAACTTCAGAAGCAATTCGCAAATTGATGGGTTTGCAAGCGAAAACGGCGCGTCTGATTCGGGATGGGCAGGAAATTGATGTTCCCGTTGAGGCGGTGAAAGTTGGAGATGCGATCTTGGTGCGTCCCGGCGAACAAATCCCGGTTGATGGGGAAGTGATAGAGGGCACTTCCACTATTGATGAGGCGATGGTGACGGGTGAAAGTTTACCTGTGAAGAAACAGCCAGGAGATGAAGTTATTGGGGCGACGATTAATAAAACTGGCAGTTTTAAGTTTCGGGCGACGCGAGTCGGGCGCGATACAGTTTTGGCGCAAATTGTCAAGTTGGTGCAACAAGCTCAAGGTGCGAAAGCACCGATTCAAAGATTGGCGGATCAAGTGACGGGGTGGTTTGTGCCTGTGGTGATTGCGATCGCGATCGCTACCTTCATCATCTGGTTTAACATCACGGGCAATCTGTCAATGGCTTTAATTACCACCGTTGGCGTGTTAATTATTGCTTGTCCTTGCGCTTTGGGTTTAGCTACGCCTACTTCTGTGATGGTGGGAACCGGAAAAGGCGCAGAAAATGGCATCTTAATTAAAGGTGCTGACAGTCTGGAACTAGCTCATAAAATTCAAACGATTGTGTTAGATAAAACTGGCACTCTCACGCAGGGAAAACCCACAGTTACAGACTATGTAACGATGTTGGGAACTGCTAACCAAAATGAACTGAAACTCCTAGGGCTGGCGGCAGCAGTTGAACGCAATTCAGAACATCCTTTGGCTGAAGCTGTTGTTAAATATGCCCAGTCTCAGGAAGTGAGGTTCCCATTGCCAGAGGCGAAAAATTTTGAAGCGATCGCGGGTAGCGGTGTCAAAGGTATCGTATCAGACAGACTGGTGCAAATCGGCACGCAGCGATGGATGGATGAATTGGGAATTGAAACTTTACCTTTGCAAGGACAAAAAGTTGCTTGGGAATCTGCGGGTAAAACTGCCGTTTGGATTGCTGTAGATGGAGAAATGCAAGGGTTAATAGCAATTGCGGATGCCCTCAAACCATCTTCAACAGTAGCTGTGAGAGCATTGCAAAAGTTAGGTTTAGAGGTAGTAATGCTCACTGGGGATAATCGCCAAACTGCGGAAGCGATCGCGCAAGAAGTTGGTATCACTCGTGTCTTTGCGGAAGTACGTCCAGACCAAAAAGCTGCAATTATCAAATCTCTCCAGGGTGAGAAGAGGGGAAAAGTTCCTAAGTCAAAATCCATTGTGGCGATGGTGGGGGATGGAATCAATGATGCACCAGCACTGGCACAAGCAGATGTGGGAATTGCGATTGGGACGGGAACAGATGTAGCGATCGCAGCCAGCGACATCACCTTAATTTCTGGCGACTTGCAAGGCATTGTAACTGCTATTGGGTTGAGTCGCGCCACCATGCAGAATATTCGCCAAAACTTGTTTTTTGCCTTTATCTACAACGTTGCTGGAATTCCCATCGCCGCTGGAATTTTGTTCCCAATTTTTGGCTGGTTACTTAACCCAATGATTGCTGGTGCAGCGATGGCATTTAGTTCTGTTTCTGTCGTCACCAACGCTTTGCGTTTGCGGAACTTTCAGCCGCGAGTCAATTTCTAAATACAGGGGATGACAAATGGTTACTCAAAAAAAGCTACTGCGTCATTTTTTCAGTCTAGGTTTGTTACTCTCAATTGCTTCAGTAGCACCAGTAAAAGCCGTTCCACCTGAGGCAGCAATGCCAACTAGCCAATTTCGCCAAATTGAGCAACCTTTTGAGGTGAAACTAGGAGTTACATTGGGCGGTTTGGCGCTAATAGGGTTAGAACTTTGGTGGTTTTTGTTAAGTAAAACTAAAGCGGAACAGGCAACAGCAAATCAAGGGATTCAAGAACTCACAATCAAAGTTGATGGCGGTTACGATCCAGATCGGGTAGTAGTGAAAGCAGGTCAACCTGTTCGCCTCAACTTTTTTCGCCAAGATTCAAGTAGCTGCTTAGAGAAAGTTATTTTACCAGATTTCCACATCGCTAAAGACTTGGACTTGGATCGAGTAACGCCTGTAGAATTTACCCCACAAAAGCCAGGAGAGTACCCTTTTACCTGTGGGATGAATATGGCTAGAGGGGTCGTGGAAGTAAAAGCATCAGTTGCAACAAATCAAGATGAGTAAAATTATGAAAAACAAAGCCCAAATTTACGGTGTTGTCGGGTTGCTGGTAGGGGGCGCGATCGCAGCTGCTGGGATAACCCAGGCGATGAAAACGGGTCATCAAGATATGAGTAGGATGCACTCTGACCCTCATGCAGGGCATAACATGGCTGGCGATGACTCGCACGCTGGGCATAACATGAATCACCACTCAATGCCCAAAACCGAGGCGGTGCAGGCTAAACTTACGGTTCCACCCAATGTTTCTCCTAATAAGCCAGTTCCTCTAGTCATTGATATTCAAGACAAATCGGGGAAAGCGATCGCTAAATTTGACAACTTTCAAGAAAAACTGATGCACCTGATCGTTGTCAGTGACGATTTTCAGTTTTTCAATCATATTCATCCCACCTACAAGCAGAATGGACGCTTTGAAGTAAATACCAGTTTTCCCCAACCTGGTAATTACAGCCTTTTTAGCGACTATAAACCAAGCGGAGAAAAGGAACAAGTCTCGGTATTAAAAACACAAGTGGCAGGTAAAATTACTTCACCTGACCCAACTGTTGACCTAAATTCTGCTAAAACTTTTGGCGATACGAAAGTGAATCTTACCTTTTCTGCGCCAAAACTAAAAGCAGGTGAAGATGTCACCTTGCAGTTTAACTTACAAAATGCTGCTGACAATCAACCTATTAAAGATTTGCAGCCTTACTTAGGAGAGAAAGGGCATTTAGTAATTCTGCGACAATCACCAAATTTGACAGCCGCAGATTACATTCACGCCCACGCCATGAAAAATACTCCCCCAGAGCAGGTATCTTTCCACACTCAGTTTCCTCAACCAGGAAAATATAAAGTTTGGGGTCAATTTAATCGCGGTGGCAAGGTTGTGACGGCTGACTTTTGGGTTGAGGTTATTTAAAAGTTTCAGGTTAACTGCTTGGGTTGTGTTTTTTGAAATCACTGGATATTATTTCTAAGAGCCAGTGATTTCTGCTTGCGAGTTAGTGCTGAATAGCCACCTAAAGCAGCCAGCATTACTATTGGCTAAGAGCTATTAGCATCAAACTATAAACGAAGCAATTAAAATTAATTGAAAGACCTGGGCATTATTCCTACTACTAGCTCTCGTTGCTGATTTATCGTGTTAGATATTATGGTGTTGCAAAGCCTTGCATTAGCCAGATTTGCTTCTTGAAGATTTGCTCCGCTCAAGTCTGCCTCAGTTAAGTTTGCCCAGGCGAGGTCTGCACCAGTTAGGTTAACTTGACACAAATTAGCTTCTACTAGCCTGGCTCCACATAGCTCTGATCCAGCTAGATTGGATCTAACCAAGTTAGTTCCAATCAAAGATGCCTCATTTAGTTTGGCAAAGCTGAGGTCGGCATCACTCACATCTGCTTCACACAGAGAAGTTGCTGATAGATTGGCTCCTTTCAATTTCACCTTCCACAAGAAAGCCCCACACAGGTTTGCCTTCGTCAAATCAGCATCAATTAAATTAGCTTCATACAGGTTTGCTTCGCGGCAGTCAGCTTCGCGGAGATTAGCGTCTTGCAGGTTGGCGCCACTTAGGTTGGCACCCTTTAGGATAGCTTCACTAAGATTTGCTCCCCGCAAATCTGCTCCTATCAACTTAACCCCACTCAAATTAACCCCCCTGAGGTTAATTCCACTCAAGTTAGCTCCACTCAAGTCCATCTCGATAGGGGATTTTCTATTGATTTCTCCCGCAATAAATTCTTTTTGTATAGCATAATTCTTATAAAAATCTTCTTTATAATTCATATAATTTTCTTTTTCAGTATTTCAGGTGGTTAATTAAACTAAAGGTTGATTTTGCTGATTTTTATCCAGCGTTTTGATGAAACCGACAATCATCAGTGGGATAATTTAATGTGATATACACTGTTTTTTCAGTTGCACTGCGATCGCTTCCATCAATTGTTTGTTTATGACTGGCTTAGTCAAGTAATCAGCAGCACCTAATTCCAAACCTAGCCGCCGCGCGGCATTACCCTCTTCACCACTCAACAAAATCAAAGGAATTCTTGCAGTTTTGGTGTTTTGACGCAATGCTTCTAACACCTCATAACCATTCATTTCCGGCATATTGATGTCAGAAATAATCAAATCTGGCATCTGTTCGTTGGCTAACTGCAAACCAATTAAGCCATTTTTAGCACCGATTGCCTGGAAACCCTGAGATTCAATGAGGTCAAGAAGGCTGGTTAAAGTGTCTGTAGCATCTTCAATAACCAGAACTTTTCCATCCATTTCGCTTCTTCTATTCAATCCAAGATTGAGCGTGGTGAATCAAGCTGACAAGACACCAACAATTAGGTCAAGCTGCTTTGAAGCATCTTTAATTTACACTACACAAGTAGAGAAATCGGGGAAGGAATCGGGAAGAAACTGGGCAAAAATCGGGAAGAAATCGGGAAGATAGCTTGGGAGGAGGGGACTGGGGATTGGAAGGAGGGGACTGGGCAATACGGTTCTGTAAGAAATAATTCTAGGTTAGGGAGAGATCAGAAGTATTGCATACCAATGAGAGTCCCTCTAAGGAATTCCCAATTACCAAATTACGAATACCAAGTAGCAAAAGTTAGGAAACCTTAATATATTATGATAGCTGCTTTAAGCGGTATCCTAAACCGTGAACCGTTTCAATCACGTCTTCGGGAGCTGCTACAGTTCGGAGTTTCTGACGCAGACTTTTGATGTGAGCTTTGACGGTATCCTCTTCCGGCGGATTTTCACTAGACCAAAGGCTATCTATAATCGCAGAACGGCTTAGCACCCGGCGACCATTGCGGAGAAACAGTTCCAGAAGACTGAATTCCTTGGGAGTTAATTGCAAAGGCTGATTCTGGTAGGAGACTTCATAGGTGCTGGGATTGAGGTGCAAGCCTCCCCAGACTAGAGTCGGTGCAGAGGGAGAACTGCCCCGACGCAGTAAAGCTCGGATACGGGCTAATAATTCTTGCAGATCAAACGGTTTTACTACATAGTCATCGGCTCCAGCGTCTAAACCATTGACTTTATCGCTACTGGTGTCGCGTGCTGTCAGCATCAGGATTGGTAGATGATAGCCGTGTGTGCGTAGACGTTGGCAAAGACTGAACCCATCGAGCTTGGGAAGTGTTACATCCAGCAAAATCAGGTCGTAAGCGATCGCTTTGGCTTGGCTCCAACCCGCCTCCCCATCCTTGACTACATCTACCACATAGAGCTGGTCTGTAAGGGCTTCAGCCAGCGCTTCCGCCAGACGCACATCATCTTCAACTAGCAGAATCCGCATATTAATCGGAGAGGAAATAGGGAGTAATCTTACTCGGCGCTTGTCATCTATCCTGAGAGTGGACTACTAGCCCAATAATCATAGAATTTTATAGCATTCAAAAATACTCTATATGAAATGGTCGCAGGAAAGAAAAATCATTGCAGGTGGTTTTGGGTTGGCGATGCTCATTCTTAGCATTGTTAGCACAGCTTCCTATCAAAACACAACCAAGCTATTTCAAAGGCAAAAACGGGTAGAGAAAACCTACCAAGTCCTGCAAGAGATCAGGGATGTACTGACGACGCTGCGGGATGCTGAGAGAGCTAGACGCGGCTATATTATCACCGGAAAAGAGTTGTATTTAGTAACATACAACACTGCCATTCAAGAGATTAACCCCAAATTTAACCAGCTGCGGCTGGAAACGGCTGATAATCTCAATCATCAGCGTAGCCTGGATATCATCGAGCCTTTAATTGCTCAAAGAGTTACATTAATCAAAAAGTCTGTTGAGTTGTACAAGCAGAATAAATCTGACACAGCAACTCAAATAGAGCTGACAGATAAAGGGATTATGCTGCACGATGAAATCTGGAAAATTATTGCCAAAATGGAAGGCGAGGAGAAGTTATTATTGCAGCGTTTAGCTAAGGAATCGGAAGCAAGTTTCCAAGATACAATGCTAATAGAAATTGCAGGTTTTTTCTTTAGCTTTAGTTTGCTTTTTGGAGTCTACTCGTTGCTGCATCAGCAAATCAAGAAACGGCAACGAGTAGAAGATATTTTGCGGCAAAGTGAACAACGATATCGAAATTTATTTCAACTTCATCCCTATCCTCTATGGGTTTTCGATTTAGAAACTTTAGCTTTCCTCGCTGTCAATGATGCAGCAATTAATGATTACGGCTACTCACAGGCAGAATTTTTATCTATGACGATTAAGGATATTTGTCCACCCGAAGATTTACCTGTTCTCCTTGACAAAAATTCGGTACACTTTTCCCAAGTTAAGCAAGCCGGAGTATGGAGACATCAGAAACAGGATGGAACCCCGATATATGTAGAAATTACTGCCCATGAATTAGTGTTTGCGGGGCGACAAGCAAGGCTGATGTTAGCTCGTGACATCACTCAGGAAAAGCAAGCACAAGAGGCGTTACAAGCCAGCGAGGAAAAATTTCGCCAAATTGCTGAAAATATCCATGAAATTTTTTGGATGAGCGATGATGAACTGCATGAAGTTTTATATGTTAATCCTGTTTATGAAGAAATTTGGGGACGTACCTGTGAGAATTTATATGCAAATCCTAAATCTTTTATAAATGCCGTACATCCAGAAGATCGAGATCGGGTAATTGCGAACCTTGAGCAGAACGCCAAAAAAGAATTTGATATTGAGTATCGGATTATGCGACCAGATGAATCAGTTCGCTGGGTTTGGGATCGCTGTTTCCCTATTAAAAATGCGGCAGGAGAAGTCTATCGGCGGGCTGGGGTAACACAAGATATCACTGAGCGCAAGCAGGCGGAAGAAATTCGCCGTACTTTGGAAAAAGAACGAGAAATCAACGAACTGAAACTACGGTTTTTTTCAATGGCTTCTCACGAGTTTCGCACTCCTTTAAGCACTATTTTAATTTCAGCTCAATTATTGGAAAATAGCAGCAAAGAGTGGTCGGAAGAGAAAAAGCTTAAAAATCTCTATCGCATTCAATCGGCTGCTAAAACTATGACTCAGTTATTAACTGATATTTTGACTCTAACAAGAGCGGAATCTGGAAAGTTAGAATTTAATCCAGAACCTTTAAATATAGAAAATTTCTGTCAGTCTCTAGTTGAAGAAATTGAGTTCAGCACTCGCGCTCAACAAAATATCTTTTTTATCAGCCAATGCGTAGGTAAATCGGCTTGCATGGATGAAAAGCTGCTGCGCTCGATTTTTACTAATCTGCTGTCTAATGCTATCAAGTATTCGCCAGAGGATAGCCATATTTATTTTATCCTCAGTTATGAATCGGGAGAGGCTATTTTTCAGATTCAAGATAAGGGGATTGGGATTTCTCCTGAAGACCAAGAACTGCTCTATCAATCTTTCCACCGGGGCAAAAATGTGGGTGATGTTGCGGGGACAGGGTTAGGCTTAGCTGTTGTCAAAAAGTGTGTAGACTTACACGGTGGTAGCATTGCGCTAGAAAGTAAAGTTGGGCTTGGGACTACGTTTACTGTGGCAATTCCTTGGGATATTAATGTTTCAAAGAATGAGGAGAAAACGCCTAACGACTGAAGTCGCGGCTACACAAACTAAGCCTACCTGCGCGGGCTAATAATAGTTATAAATAAAAAAACGCCTGGCGATTGAAGTCGCGGCTACACAAATTCAGCCCGCCCAGGCGGGCTAGTAATTAATAGTTATCAAGAAAAAAAGCAAAGTTGGCTTAGGTTGGGTGATTGCGTGAAACCCAACCTAAAATTATTTTTAACTTTCACCAGGTTAGGGCGATCGCATAATCGGCGGCTTCCAGTCGGAGTAGTTTGCTATGTGACCCCAGTATGCCATGTAACCAGTAAGCGCCCAGATGAGAGCAGCTATTATCAGTACAGCTGCGCCAATCATTCGCCAGGTGCGATTAGTTTGCAGATAAAGTGATGGTGCAGCGAGGACACCACCTAATCCTGTCAGGATGAAGCCGATACCGGATAGGAGTGGCTGTCGTGTCAAATTCAAGTTGATGATCCGCGCCCCAATTACAATGGCAGCCAAACCAGCGAAGAAGGCGTACATTGCCACTGTTAGTAAGTCCCAACCCTGCGCGATCGCTATTGATGCGGCTACGAATAAAAGCCCGAATAAAACTGATGTCTCACCATAAGCAATGTTGAAACTGCCAGTAACAGGCCATGTAAAAGTCATGTGTAAGCCAGTTACGAGTGCGATCGCGCCCGTCATTCCAAAGCCTGGAATCCACCTTTTCTGATTATCGGCACCAAGTCCCCAATACACGTAGGAAGCTAAGATAAACAGCCCCGCTACCATATTGATCAGCATCAGCGTTATGTAATTGACAAACACGATACTCTAACCCTCCTCTCCCCAAGTTCGTAACTGTAGATAGACTAGCACCAGTGTCACCGCTAGCAGCACTGTCGCGGCGGCGGCGGCATAACCAAAATCAAATTGGGCAAATGCTTGATCGTATATGTAGTACACCAGTAAATTAGTTGAATTTAATGGCCCACCGCCAGTAATCACATAAACTTGCTCGAAACTTCGCAGTGTAAAAATGGCTGTGGTGACTGTGGCAAAGACTAGAGTAGGTCGCAATCCGGGTAAAGTAATATGCCAAAATTGTTGCCAGGAATTTGCTCCATCTAGTTCTGCTGCTTCATAGCGACTGGGGGGAATTGCCTGCAAACCTGCCAGAAACACCACCATATTAAAACCTAGCTGTTTCCAGATACTTAATAATATCAACACTGGCATTGCCCAAATCGTGCTACCTAGCCAGGGAATCGGTTCAATATTGATAGAATTTAGCAGGGCGTTGACTGGCCCTTCGGTTTGGAACAGCCAACGGAAGCCCAAACCAGCAGCTACGAGACTGGTGATAGAAGGAATAAAATAGGCAGTTCGCAAAATTCCCCGCAAGGCAAAGGAACGATTTAGCAGCACTGCTAAACCCAAGGGAATAATTAAACTGGGAATAACTGTGGCAATGGTGAAATAAGCGGTGTTACTGAGAACTTGCCAAAAGTCGGGTGTCAGGAGTAAGCGCAGGTAGTTCTTTAAACCTACGAAGCGGACACCAGCGATGGTAAAACTACCTGTGGTAAAGCTGAGATAAAACAGGTAGGCGATAGGCCACAGCAGAAACAGTCCTAGTAAAATTAGGGCGGGAGCAAGGAAAATCCAGGCAGCGATCGCATCATTATCTAGCAGTTGCTTTTGAGAGAAGTGCGGGGATTTCATGGAACGGTTCGCTTGCAGTTGAGTCGGCGTATGGCTATTTTAGCCGGACATTGGGTAAGATCCTGTTAATCTGTTGGCAGGAAGCGATCGCGTGAATCACACCGTCTTCAAGCAACGTTATAAACTAGCAAATCTTCCAATCCTGAGTATATTGCTTGGGCTAATGGCTGTTAGTGGCTGTAATTCAACCAATACACCTTCAGCTTCTTCCCTAAGTGCTACTCAAGATAAATCAGGGACAGATCGATCAGTGGGACAATCGCAAATAACAAATTCTTCTTCCCTAAGTGCTACTCAAGATAAATCAGGGACAGATCGATGGGTGGGACAATGGCACATAACAGAGCCATCATCCGGTCAAATTCTGAAGTTTATGTTCACACCAGAGGGCAAATTATTCTACCTATCCCCTGAAACCTCCTCTAGTCCCATTGCATATGAAATACGTGTCCAAAAGATTTCTGACGCAACAACTTTACCTCCAAACACTCAAATTGTTGGTATTCAGGAAACATTTAACAATCAAGCAACCAGGGCAAAACAATCTGAAGGGAAAACGTACATTGGTGCGATGAACCGTGCCCAACAAGCGTATTACTTGGAAAATAATAAATTTGGTACAACAATCGCGCAGTTGGGTATTGGTATCAAGCCAGAGACAGAGAGTTTTAATTACCAAATTCTGCCTCAAGGCAATGGCACTCAAAACGTGATGAACACTGCCAAAGCCAAGCTCCCGAAACTTCATAGCTACACCGGTGCTGTATTTGTTATCGAAAATAACGGTGAAAATATTACAATGGCGGCAATTTGCGAAACCGATAAACCCTCATCCACTCCGCCTGCCATGCCCACACCTCCGAAGAATGCCTCTGAACAAATTCAATGTCCGGCAGGTTCACATTCACTAGAAAAATAAATGTTGCATGAGTATCAATTCAGCACCACCGGACTCCACACCTAGCTTAATTTCACCAATCGTTTCTCCCAATCTTTTGAGAGAGCGCTCCCCTTAAAATTAGGTGTGATGGTGTCGGGGAATGGCAGTAATTTTGAGGCTGTTGCGGAAGCGATCGCGCTAACTTTAGGCTACGCTTTGTATCTCGGTACAATCGATACTGGTAAAATGCTTTTAATCTCTCGGCTGTTACCTGCATGAGTAAGACTTTCTTCAAGCATTGCTACTTTCAAGCTGGTTTGCCAATCCTGCTTTTACTTGGTTTACTTAGTAGTATCGCCACCAGTGTAAATGCTCAAGATCCAAACCAAACCGACAGTACGCGAGAAAATCCTTCAACTAGGAACCAAACGGACAGTACGCGAGAAGGTGAAGCTAAACAGTATATTGCCGCAGTGAACCGCGCTCAACAAGCTTACTATCTTCAAAACGGTAAATTTGCCACATCGATGCAGCAGCTAGGGCTGGGACTTCAGCGCCAGACACAGAATTATCGCTACAGGATAGTCCTCCAACGTCAGAATAGTGCTTCTACCTCTGCAACCGAACAGCCGAGTCTATATGGTCAGCCAAGCGATCGCGTCGAGAGTGTGATGATGATTGCCGTTGCTAGACGCCCTGCACTTAAAAGCTACACAGGGGCAGTGTTTGCCACAATATCTGTGCGTGCAACCAGCACCAGGGCTGTTGTTTGCGAAACCGCTAAACCCTCAGCTTCGCCTCCGATACCGCAAGATGGTAGAAATCAATCTGGGCAAATTACCTGTCCTGCTGGTTCTCGTTTATTAAGAGGTTGAAGGCTGCATGAGTAATAATTCTGCATCGGTTGATCCCCCCAGCTTAGTTTCACCGTCCGTTTATCCCAGCTTTTTTGGTGATGCTAAACCGTTAAAATTGGGAGTGATGGCATCTGGGAATGGCAGTAATTTTGAGGCCGTTGCGGAAGCGATCGCGCAACAGCAACTCAATGCCCAAATTCAAGTTTTAATTTACAATAATCCCGGTGCAAAGGCAGCAGCACGAGCCGAAAAGTGGGGCGTTCCCACTGTTTTGCTGAATCACCGAGATTTTAAAAGCCGGGAAGAGTTGGATAAAAAAATTGTTGAGACTTTGCAGCAGTATCAGGTGGAATGGGTGATAATGGCGGGTTGGATGCGAGTCGTCACGCAAGTTTTAGTTGATGCTTTCCCCGACCGAATTATTAATATTCATCCCAGTTTGTTACCCAGTTTCAAGGGTATCAACGCAGTAGAGCAAGCCTTGAATACTGGGGTAAAAATTACTGGCTGTACGGTTCATCTAGTAAGTGTGGAAGTTGATAGCGGTAAGATTTTGCTACAAGCAGCTGTCCCAATTTTGCCTGACGACACCCTAGAAACGCTACACGCCAGGATTCAAGTTCAGGAACACAAGATATTACCGCAAGCGATCGCTATATGTCAGCGATCGCATTTTCTCGGTACTGGTGAAGAGGTCGCCTCCCAATCCTAGTTCCCAGTCCCAGCCTGGAAACTAGCAGGTTGCGGTTGCAGCCATGACCGAAGCGAATCAAACCCTAAACTTCACAACTTTTTATAGTCCAGCTTCCAAAGGCAACTAGAAATCACATTCGTAGTGATGTGAGCCACAATTGGCACTAGCAAATTACCAGTTGCTAAGGCACTATATCCCAACAGCAACCCCACCGTTGTTGCCCAAACTGCATAAGACCATTGCTGAGGGCTGCTGAGGTGTAATATTCCAAAACAGAAACTCGATCCTACCAACCCAACAACGTTTAACCCCACTGCTGGCAGCATCACACCCCGAAACAACAATTCTTCACTCAAACCGGGTAACAGTCCCAGCCAAATTAAATCAAGCCACAATAAAGGTTTTAGCACCAATTCTAGGTAGTAATCTGCGCTGCGCTGGTAAGCAGGCCAAAGGCGATAGACTATGCTACTAGCACCACTGATTCCCAGCCCCAAGCCCACCCCTAAAAGTAAAGCTTTTACTGTCAGGCTCAGGGGTAGGAGAGAGATGGAACCAAATTGCAAGCACAGCTTGGAGATTAGCAGCAACACAACAGCTGTCGCCCCCATTGCAATTAGAATTTGGGTGCGCGTCAGGGGTTCGATTTCGGGATTCTCAGGAAGCTGTTTTGTCGCCATTTTGATTTTTGAGTTTTGAGTTTTAGGCTGGGGATTGCCTACTTACTGAATTTCGATTATCGACGAGAGCGCCATTCTCAGGGCAGATGGACTAATGCCTGCTCGATGAGCTACCAAGACACCCAACGCCTCTAAATATGAGTTTACCCGTAATGCTTTAATTCCCAGCTGTTCTGGAGGAACTTGCATTTGAGTTTTATTTTCTTGGACGGCAATAATTTGTGCTTTCGACTGGCTGAAGCTGAGGATAGCACTGCCGCCGCAAGCAGTTGCAGGTACGACGACGGCATCAACTTGTTCTGCCCACATATCTTTAGTTTGACTTAAAGCTGTTTTTGTGGTGATAAATTGAGGTGCGCGGCTAAGTCCCACCAAAACGCAGGGTAAGAAGGTATAGCCCAACTCTTCGGCAGCCGAGCGGGGAGACAGGTGCGGATCGGGGAGAGATGGCAATAACGCCGGGGCGTGAGCGCAAGGAATTTGAAAAGTCCGCACGACGAGATGACTAATTACGGCTTCGGCACCAGCCACGGGGTCTACTCCCCGCCCGTGCCGATAATTTTCCAGGGCTTCGCTTTCGATGTCATCGGGGAAACGGGCAACGACTGCGATCGCTTGGGCCCTCCCCTTGGTAATCAGCACCTCAGCCGCTCGTAACAAACTATCTGGATTTCCAATTGTCCCCCAACTGGCTCCAGAAGCGGCTCTTTGCAGTTCCACCTCTAACGGTGCATCAGTTACCACATAGTCAGTGAGATTCAGTCCCAGCGTGGCTCTGGTAGCATCCGCTGCCTGAATGTGCCGCAGCCGCAATTCTGGTTCAATGGCTTGATCGAGGATTAAACCCACCCGGTTTTGATGTACTGGTCGCAGTCCCCAGCACGATGACGCGAATTTGTCAAGTCCGTAACCTTCAACATAGAAAGCGTTGGGCAAATTCCAGTAAAGCTGAGCGCCGTTGAGGACGTTGGGGTGAGTGATGAGGGTGTCAGAGATTTGAGCGATCGCTCTGGCCACTGGCAGAGCATCCCCCGCATAACCGCCAATTGATGCCCCCACCCCAGTCGGGACAATCAATACAACCGTGTATTGACGCTGATTCATTTTAAATTTGTCTAACGAGTAAACTCGCCTTGAGCAAACAAAGCCTGTCTAAGCAGGGTTTGCAGCATTGACATCAGATTCCACTGTGACAATTGCTTCAACGTGGGCTTTTTGTTTCTCAATATCTACACTGGTTACAGCCCAGCGTAGAGGTTCACCTCGTTTTTGCAACTCGACCTCAATTGCCTGATTTAGTTGCACAGGCGATTCTTGGAGATCAATTTCAGCCGTTATGAAGTGTGTTGTCATCTTAATCCCTTCTAAAAACTTTATCTTCTGGTGTGAAATAACCCCTTTTTAAGGGGGCAGGGTGGTTTCATTTATTAAAAGAAAATTCAGTAACGTTGATTTTGGTTGGCGGTAGGGGCTTTTTGATTGCTATGCCCCTACAAAATGTCGCAATGCCTCGATATTTTCTAAGGGTTGTATGAAACCACCCTGCTTAAAGAGGGCGCTGGGGTAATCCCCGCCCCTGTTACCCAATGTGTGGGCGTTAGCCGCCCTACTTCTGAAACTGCCCAAATTGCAGTTCATAAAGCTCGTCTTCTTTCTCAGTTTCAATCTTCAGATTTGAGCGCGGATAAGCGATACATAGCAACGCATAACCCTGTGCCTGAAGTTCTGGACTAACGCCCATGCCATCAGTCTGATCCACCTTTCCTTCTACAATTTTAGCTGCACAGGTAGTGCAAACTCCCGCATTGCAGGAACTCGGCAAGTCTATCCCAGCTGCATAGGCAGCTTGGAGGATAATTTTATCCTCTGGCACTTCTATAGTCTGGCTGGTGCCTTGGTGTTGAATTTCGACGGTGTAAGTTTTAGACATCGTACAAGTCTTAAGCTTGAGACTCCGACTTCTTAATTATCCAGATTTTATATTCTATAAGTTAATCATCCCAGTTGCTGTGAAAAACAGGACAGAGGAAAATTTATTGCTTTTGACGCCTACGAGACGCTGACAGAAGCTTATATAGCAACTCATTCAGCCAAGTAGCGATCGCACACATTTAATTTTGGATTGTGCTTGACAATTGGCGCTTAATGCGAATCTACGAATTCCCCGGCTGTTGAAGATGCGATCGCACCCTGACTCTAACTGGTGGGCGGCTCGAAAACTACTGGTACTGAATTACCTGCTCAATAAACTTCTGCCAATTATCATTAGGAATCCAAATCTGGTGTAAATCTCTCTTCGCATCTTCGTCACTCATGCCTTCATGAATCAGGCGATAAAGATACATAAAGGCTGATACTCTCATGTTGGCAGCACAATGGACAAAAATATTTTTATCGGCATTGGCTTCCATAACACTGAAAAAACGCCTGACATCATCAATGGTGGGATTTTCCCAAACCACAGGAATATGTACATATTCCATACCCTGAGTTTCAACTACTTCTTTCTCATCAGGTAAGGCATTTAATGATTCTGGTAATGCTAGATTGACAACCACTTGATATCCTGACTCGCTGATAGCTGAAAACTGCTCTTTTGTTGGTTGTCCCGCCGTAGCAATGGAGTCGGATAGTTTCAGAAAGTTGTATATGTCTTCCATTGAGTCACCCACAAGATTGATTGGAAGGGCGTTATTTATATATAGTTTCAGAATATTATAGATATTTTGAATTATTTTACCTCCCATATTTTCTTCTACTCATATAGCAGCTTGTACCCAAGTAGTCTCGCCTGCGACAGTCTCACCGGCTGCTGTTCGCAGCGCAACGCTTACACTCGCGTGCAATTGCCTGGTATTGCTTTTACCTTATAGCGGCCCGGCACCATTGACGATTTCTAGAATAACCCTTTGTCGCTCAAATAATAAAACCGCAGCTTCGTGAAGCTGCGGTTTTAGAAATATGCAAGCCATTGTCTTCCTAATAAGAGTAGAAAGTAAAAGCTCCCACAATAACTGTGAAGACAACAGCTTTTAAAATGTTATTGAAAAGTCGTCCTATTTCTGGGCTATCTCCTAGCACTGCATCATCCTGACCTGCGGTAAAAAACAGCGACCAAGCTTGATTAGCAGTGATAGGTGCAAAGTTGTTGAAATCAGCATTAAAAACAGTCGGCGCAGACACGGAGCGGACATCTAAATTAAAGTCAGTCTTCATAACAAATCTCCTTGGTTTCTTATACTTTTATGTTTTATTAGTAGCTGATACCAAATGCAGTCAGCACTAGCAGAGAGACAAATACAATAGCGATCGCGCCTTGAAGGGCATAGTTACGCTGCTGGTCTGGTGAGGGAGCTTCTCCAACGTACACAGCAGGCTCGGCTGCATAGTTGTTCAGGATGCCTCTTTCGTCGGTGGTGTATCTCATCGTTGCTTGTCCTTTGTGTTTCTATGTTAACTATAGTAACACTTTGTAAAGAAAATGCAAGAAAATTGTAACTTTTTGCTATACATTTTAGTTTGGGCAGCGATAGGGGCTGCTTAACAATGGATAAAATGTAAAAAAAAATGCGCCTGAGCCATCTCAGCCGCCTTCTATCAGAATGGACAACGATATACTTCTTTTTCTTGTGAGTGTTGGCGTACTCGCCCTTTATCTCGTCTTCTCCGCGCTTACGGAAATGGGTACTAAGCTCCCGTGGAAGAAATAGTCAGTTTTATTAGGTGAGCTTTTGTCCACAACTACCGACGAGTTCCATGTTGTAAGTCTTCTCGTACATCCAGGTTTGCTATATATAGCATTTCTTAGTTGGGTGGAATATATCGCGGTTCGGACGTTTGAGCCACCAAGGTGAGGGACATGGCATTGCCATGTCCTTACAGATGTATCGCACCCAACCCTTGAATTGCTATAAAAAAAATGCGTCCGATAAATCTCAGACGCATTCTATTAATTAAACTTGAAACTTAAATCTAACCTTGTAGCGCCTCGGCACCGCCGACGACTTCCAAGATTTCTTGGGTAATTGCTGCCTGACGGGCTTTGTTGTAAGTTAGCGTCAGGGTGCCAATTAGTTCTTTAGCGTTGTCGCTGGCGTTGTTCATTGCAGTCATCCGTGCCGCAAGTTCGCTGGCAGCTGACTCTTGCAATGCCCGTAGCAACTGGTTATTCAGATACAGCGGCAAGAGGGCATCGAGAATCTGCACCGGATCTTGCTCGAAAATCATATCCCGTGGGAAATCTCGAACTTGGGTAGAGACTTTTTCCCGCGTTACTTCAAAATCGCCGCCTCTACTTGTGAGGCGGAAGATTTCATCATCTCTTGCTTCTAGCCCTTGCGTAGTCAGCGGTAGCAAAGTTTGCACCACTGGACGAGAGCTGATTAAGGAGACAAACTTGGTGTAGACTAATTCAACCCGATCGACTTCCCCGGCTAGGAATAAGGAAAGCAGTTCGTCAGCAATTTGAGAAGCTTCCGCTGCTGTGGGAATCTGTTCGAGACCCGTGTAGGTGCCACCATCTACAACTGGCTGTTCGCGGCGTTGGAAATACTGGATGGATTTGCGCCCTACCAATATATATTTGTAGTTCAAGCCTTCTGCTTTGAGTTCCTTGGCGCGGTTTTCGGCGCGACGGATGACGTTGGTGTTGTAACCACCGCACAGACCGCGATCGCCTGAAATTACCAATAACCCCACGTTGCCGACTTCCCGTTGTTTTAGCAAGGGCAGATCCACATCTTCAAACCGTAAACGGTTTTGCAGATTGTAGAGAACCTGCGCCAGACGGTCGGCAAAGGGACGGGTGGCAATTACCTGTTGTTGGGCGCGGCGCACCTTGGCGGCGGCAACTAGGCGCATTGCCTCGGTGATTTTTTTGGTGTTTTTGACCGACTGAATGCGATCGCGAATAAATTTTAGATTTGCCATAGTTTTGTCAGTTGTCAGTTGTCCTTTGCGAATGGCTAATTGCTAATAGCTAATTGCGAATAGCTACTTTTTACAATTAGCCATTCGCGATTAGCTATCAGCTTTGGACAAATTACGCCATCGCCATGAAGGTCTTCTTAGCTTCACCGATCGCTTCTTTGAGAATGCCTTCCGCTTCTTCGTTAAGCTGCTTCTGACTGCGGAGGATTTCCATGTACTTCGGCTTGCTGGTTTTCAGATAATCCCGCAGCGATCGCGCAAAAGGAGCAACCTTATCTACTGGAATTTCATCCAAATAGCCATTCAAACCTGCATATACAATTGCCACTTGCTCAGCCACAGATAGGGGGGAGTATTGCGGCTGCTTCAAGAGTTCCCGCAAGCGCTGACCCCGTGCCAATTGGTCTTGAGTTGCCTTATCCAAATCCGAGGCAAACTGGGCAAAAGCTTGCAAGTCGTCAAACTGCGCCAACTCCAGTTTCAGCTTACCAGCCACTTTTTTCATTGCCTTGGTTTGAGCCGCCGAACCCACCCGCGACACGGAAATACCGGGGTTAACTGCGGGACGCAAACCAGAGTTGAATAAGTCGGAGGTCAAGAAAATCTGACCATCGGTAATCGAAATCACGTTGGTAGGAATGTACGCGGAAACGTCACCAGCCTGGGTTTCGATAATTGGCAGCGCGGTCATGCTGCCTTCACCTAGTTCTGTACTCAGCTTCGCCGCACGCTCTAGCAGGCGGGAGTGGAGATAGAACACATCCCCAGGATAAGCTTCCCGTCCGGGTGGACGACGCAGTAGCAGGGACATCTGGCGATAAGCTTGGGCTTGCTTGGAGAGGTCATCATAGATGATCAGCGTCGCCTTGCCCTTGTACATGAAGTATTCTGCCAAACTAGCGCCCGTGTAGGGAGCCAGATATTGCAGGGTTGCTGGGTCGTTGGCTTGAGCTGCTACTACGATGGTGTAGTCCATTGCGCCTCGTTCCTGAAGCACGTTCACCACTTGGGCGACGGTAGAAGCTTTTTGACCGATGGCGACGTAGACGCAAATCACGTCCTCTTCTTTCTGGTTGAGGATGGTGTCAACCGCGATTGAAGTTTTTCCAGTTTGTCTGTCACCAATGATTAGCTCCCTCTGACCCCGACCAATAGGAATCATCGCGTCAATAGCGGTAATCCCAGTTTGCATCGGTTCATAAACTGAGCGCCGCTCAATAATTCCTGGTGCGCCTGATTCAATCAGACGAGATTCGGTGGTCTGAATTTCTCCTTTACCATCAATCGGACGAGCAAGTGCGTCTACCACCCGACCAATCATGGCTTCTCCCACTGGCACCTGAGCAATCTTGCCTGTGGCTTTAACTGAGCTGCCTTCCTGAATCTGGCGACCATCGCTCATCAGCACTGCGCCCACGTTATCTTCTTCCAGGTTCAGGGCGATGCCAACGCTGCCGTCTTCAAATTCCACCAGTTCCCCAGCCATGACCTTATCCAGGCCATAAATCCGGGCAATACCGTCGCCTACTTGCAATACTGTACCAACGTTAGAAACCTGAACTTCTTGGTCGTATTGTTCAATTTGCTGCCGAATAATGTTGCTAATTTCGTCTGGTCTGATGCTGATCATGATTAGTTGTTCTTGTTTAGAGGGTTACAGGTTGCAGGTTTTGGGTTGAATGTTTTGGGTTGCTTTTTAAAGACTTTCAACCTTTTAACTTTCCAACCTTTAAACTCAATTGCTAGGCAGCACGGCCCAGGCGTAGTCCAATGCGGCGTAGTTGTCCTCGCAAACTGGTATCAATCACCTGAGAACCTACTTTGATGATGACACCACCAATTAATTCTGGATTGAGTTTGGTAGCGAGTTCAACTTGGTGCGCTCCGCTGATGGCTTTAACTTTTTCACTGATAGCCTGCCGTTGGGCATCGTTCAGTTCTACTGCTGAGGTGACTTCTGCTAGTACAGTCTGGTTCAGCTTTCTCAGAAGCGCTTGGAAGTGTTGCAAAACTCCCCCGACAAAGATGATGCGTCGCCTGTCCACCAGAAGCATCAAAAAGTTGAGGATGGTAGGGTGGAGTCCGTCGCCAGCAATCTGCCGCAATACGGCTTTTTTATTTTCAGCGCTGAGTACGGGATTGCCCAGAAATTCCTGTAAATCTGGGGAGCCGTCTAGTAGGCTCAATAAAGAGCGGACATCTTCGCCATAGCGATCTACTTGGTTCTGGGATTGAGCTAAGGACATTAGCGCTTCTGCATACGGCTCTGCAATTTCGGCGCTTAACATACTGCCTTTCATTACCGACCTCCTACACTGGCGATGCCACGGTCAATTAATTGTTGTTGAGCTGATTCGTCTAACTGACCTGTCAGTTGCGACTCGACTCTCTGCAACGCCATTGCGGCAACTCGCGATCGCAACTCGGCGATCGCTTTTTCCCTCTCGTTGTTGATATCTCCCAGACTTGTCTGTCTCAAGCGTTCCACGTCCAGAGCTGCCTGAGCTAGAATTTTTTCTCTAGCTGCCTTAGCGCTTACTTCTGCTTCTGCTCGGATTCGCTGTGCCTCGGACTGAGCTTGAGCCAACTTCTGCTGGGCATCGGAGAGGGATGCTGCTGCTTCTTTTTGTTTAGCTTCAGCTTCCCGAATCGCTGTTTCTATTTTGGCACGGCGCTCGCTTAGGATGTTTCCTAAGAACTTCCGTCCGAAGTAAAACAGCACCACAAAAATAATTATCAGGTTGATCAGGTTGGTTTCTAAAATCTCGAAATTTACCCCGAAACCACCTTCCCCCGCTTCCTCTGCTAATTCAGAGCCTGCTCTTATAGCCTCTGTAGCCAGTAATAAATAAGTCCCCATGATCCCCATCTATTGAAGTTTGAAGTGTGAAGCTTGAAGTGTGAAGTTTGAAGTGTAAATTTTCATCCTTCATCCTTCATCCTTCATCCTTGCTATTTAACTAACTCTGGTCCCAAGAGTTTCTCCAGAATCTGGCGACTGAGGGCATCTACCTGTTGCTCCAGGCTTTGGAATGCCTCTTGCTTTTGCTGCTCAATTTCCTTAGCCGCTTGTTCTCTTTCTCCGGTCGCTTCAGCTTGAGCTTCCGCAATTTTGCCCGCCCTAATTTTATCTGCTTCAGCTTGAGCTGCGGCAATGGTTTCTTGAGACTGACGGCGAGTTTGAGCCAGTTCTTGTTCGTATTGCTTTGTCAAGCTTTCAGCTTTCGATAGGCGTTCGCGTGCCTCTAGTAGATTCTTGCGGACATAGTTATCGCGCTCGTCAATTGCCTTCGTCAGTGGCTTGTAGAACACGACATTCAACACCGCCACCAGGATTAAAAACTGCACAGCCATCAAGGGTAGGGTTGCATCAAGATCAAATAGACCCCCTTCTTTGGTGGCTGTTTCAACAGCCAGCAGAATTGTCCAGTGTGTCATAATTTTATGACCCCCTTCTCAAACAGGGTCGAGCTTTTAATTTGTTGCGTTCTAGGCGCTACGGGTATAGTTGAACTTACCGCGTAGCGTTAGCTAATTACGTATTGCTTCCGCGCTCAAAACTTTAACTATTTAAGAGTTGAATAATTGATGGCTACCATCAAAATCCTCATCTTAAATTGTTAATAGTTATCTGAGCGCGGCTCGTCAAAATTTACGCGAAGGGGTTGGCAAACAGCAGCACTAGGGCAACGACCAGACCGTAAATGGTCAGCGCTTCCATGAATGCCAACGAGAGCAGTAGAGTACCGCGAATTTTACCTTCAGCTTCTGGCTGACGGGCAATACCTTCTACTGCTTGACCAGCGGCATTACCTTGACCAATACCAGGGCCGATTGCAGCCAAACCAACAGCAAGAGCAGCAGCTAAAACAGAAGCAGCAGAAACTAATGGATCCATGATTTTCCTTACTTTTAAGTACAGAACGATTTGCTACTTTAGATTTAAGATTTTAGATTTCAAACAAAATCCAAAATCCTCAACCCAAACTTTTTTCCAATTGACATCATGACAGGCTATTGGTCGCCTCAGTCGTGATGTTCTCCTCCATGTTCCTCTACAGCTTCCCCGATATAGGATGCTGCCAGTGTCGCAAAAATTAAAGCTTGAATTGCACTGGTAAACAAACCTAAAATCATCGCTGGCAAGGGAACAAACAGGGGAACTAGGAGAACTAACACCGCTACCACCAACTCATCAGCCAGAATGTTTCCAAACAGACGGAAGCTGAGCGAGAGGGGTCTGGTGAAATCTTCCAAAATCTTGAAGGGCAACATGATGGGTGTCGGGTGAATGTAGTTACCGAAGTACCCTAAACCCTTCCTGCTGAACCCTGCATAAAAATACGCTAAAGAACTCAGCAGGGCAAGTGCCACTGTTGTATTAATGTCGCTAGTGGGAGCAGCTAGTTCGCCCTCTGGTAGCTTAATTAGCCTCCAGGGAACGAGCGCTCCCGACCAATTCGACAAAAAGATGAACAAAAAGAGAGTGCCTACAAATGGCACCCAAGGACGATACTCTTTCTCACCAATTTGGCTTTTGGCTAGATCCCGAATAAAATCCAGGGCGTACTCCATCGTATTTTGTATACCGCGGGGAATTCGCTGGATGTTTCGAGTTGCAGCAATCGAGGCAATAATCAGAAGGGCAATTACAAACCAGGAGGTCAGAAAAACCTGCCCATGTACTCTGAAATTGCCCAATTGCCAGTAAAACTGCTTGCCAACTTCCAATGCAGCAAGATGGAAAGTATTCAGGACGCTTAAACCATCTACGATGAACATTTCCGGGATTTCCACTTTCGTTGAGGATTGAGCGATTGAGAGGAGAGCTTCTGCCTAACCTATTGAGATTCTGGCATTAGCGTACTTCTCAGCACGTAGAAGATGAGCGCGGCTTTAAAGGTGAGAAATCCCAAAAAAATGGGCAGAATATGCAGCTGTTGCAATTGCGTTGCCGCTACAATTAGCCCAATAAATAGCGCCAGGCGATTAGATCCCAAACGCTTTTTTTGTCCGCCTAGTCGCTCAACATCCTTAGCCAACATTCTCAAGTAAACCACACCTGTGGATGCCCCAATCAAATAGTTTAGGGCAGTGTTCAGGGAATAAAAAATCCATACACAGATAAATATTATCCCTGTAAAAGCAACCGTAATCACCAACAACTGTTGTTGTAGTTGGTAATACTCTTGCATGGCGTTGTTTGTTTCTGCGGCAGGAGAACCGGGTGCTGGGAACTCCTGCGTCGGCGACGTGGTTGGTTGAGATTCGTTTGACAGGTTCACAACAGCTGAGAAGCGAGTCCTGCTAATAGACCTGTACTACAGGTCACAGCAATTTTGAATATACCATGCAGAGGTAACATTACTTAAAAAAGAATTAAGCCGCTTTCAGCCGGAATAGTATGTTCTATGCGAGCGTGTTCTAGCTCAAGGTCATTTTTTCTCATCTTTGAGGCTAGTTTCGCCCGGTCGTCGCCTCTTGTCCTTGGGACAGAAGCGATCGCCCGCAAGTGGTACGTCGGTCGCCAGAGGCAACGGGCTGTAAACTTTAGTTAACTTAGTTGAGTAGTAGGCTACAGGTAGTTTAACAGGAGGTAGCAATCCGATGAAATCTCGAACTTATTGGCTCTTCGCCATCATCGGCTGCACTGCCCTCATCGGTTCCCCAGCAGTGGCTCAAACGAACCGGATCGACAAATTTTTCAATGGCACTCCCCCCTACAATGGCGAAAGCTTGGCAGAACCTCTCAACCAAGTAGAACGGGAAGTCGATAGGGACACGGAGAATCAGCAGTCAGTTGAAAAGGTTGAACCGGGAACCACTTATGACTTTAAGGTGAGAGAGGAAAGTCCTAATCCGGCCGAACGCCAGATAAGAGAAGAAGTACCAGGCTCAGCCAACTAAATATTCCCGATGGGAACCCTTATAGCTCTTGGCGGAAGCCTCGATGCTCCATAAACAAAGCCTGCCAGCACTGGCAGGCTTTGTCTGTGCGCCCTTGACTTTAGTCGTTAGGCTTTTTATATATCTATTGGCCGCGCTAGTTGCTGATGCTTTTAAGCTGGTGTTAGCAAAATTAACTGCCCAGTAAGGAGCGATCGCACTTTATCCAACTCCAGCTTTCCATCTGCCAAAATTTCTTTCATGGTTCGCTGTTGAGTGGAGTTTTCATCGCACGCTTGCAAAAATTGAAATTCCTCCTCTGATAAATTAATAATTTGATAATCGTAGTTAAACAGGCAACGGCTAGGCCATCCATCCATGCACGGGTTTCGCTCTGGTATCGCCTTTAACAAGGCTTCATCCGATGACCAATCTGATGAAGGTAGGGGAGGACGGCTTAAGAAAAACTCGTAGTGGGTGATGACTTCTGGATCTAATAGCTCAATCAAACGATATTTGGCGCGATCGCTCAAATTTTCGCTTCGTTTTATTAACTCCGGATTTTTCCCTATAAGTCGCTCTAACTGCCAGTTTCTAGGATTGGAAAATCCCAGAAAATCCAACCCGGAAGCATCAATTAGTTCAAAAAGTGTCGCGATATTGTAGTCAATCTCTTGGGGATGGACATACATATCAGCAAAGCACTCATCCCGCTGATTTTCTAAAGACCAGCGATCGCGTTCTCTCTTGACAAGACGATTATTTTCTGGCAATGCGGCAAATATTTGACGGCCCAACTGTACGCCATCGCGGTAATCGCCGCGTTGGTCGCCTTGGAGGAGCGCGATCGCTTGTTGCATCAGCTGAATTTCCCACCGCCCCAGCTCAGCATAGACAAAAATGTGCATCAAGCCTCCAGGCGCTAACTTCGCCGCCAAGGACTTAATTCCCCGGATTGGGTCAGGTAAATGATGCAGCACCCCCACACAGTTAATTAGATCGAACTCACCAGGGAGTTGATCGGCATCGTACAGGCTCAAGTGATGAAACTCAACGCGATTTGCCCCTGAACGGCGAGTGCGCTCTTGTGCCACCCCCAACGCACCTGCACTTAAATCAATTCCCACCACTTGTGCAGTAGGATTGAGATGAACCAAATACTCTGTTCCAACACCAGTGCCACATCCAGCATCCAAAATGCGGATCTCCTGTTTTTGGGGTTTTTGACCCGTGCAGAAGCTATAGGCAGCTAGCCAGTTCCAGCGCCAGTTGTAGCCGGGAGGCGGACTATCCAGCAAGGGTTCTGGCGGAAAAGGGTAAGTATCGTAGAGTCGCTGAACAGCGTTGCTGATATCCTGCCTTATTTCCATATCACAAAATGGCGCAAAGTAGAGACAACTGGGAAACGTAACAAAGCTTATCTTTTTTCTCAGGAAATGTATCGCAATTTAGTATTATGACACTGTGAATACACGGAGAGAATTCTACACACTTTTTAATAAACCTATCTAGCAAGCCCGAAAAGTTTTAATCTAAAAACTGAGCTGATTAAACCCAGGCAGTGGTTAGATGGGATGCTCTCCAGAAGCCTAGTTTGCCTAAAAATGAAGGCTCTCCGGTTGAAGCCCTTACCCAAGGGTGGATGAAAACACCAGATGTTGAAGGCGGTCGGATAAAGGCTGCATAAGCAGGCAGAAAGCACCTGCGGCAGTAGCCCAAATTCACGCCTTGGCACTTCATAATTCAACAGTGGCACTCTGGTCATGTTTAACGCAGTGACAATTTTTTTATAGGGAGCTTTTGAGATCCAATGAGTGTTAAGGCAAGTGGTGGAAGCTCAGTTGCGCGTCCGCAACTATATCAAACAGTACCAGTTGCAACAATTTCCCAAGCGGAACAGCAAGACCGCTTCTTAGGGCGGGGGGAACTGGATGAGCTGAAAAGCTATTTCAGTTCTGGAAACAAGCGTTTAGAGATTTCCCAAACGCTCACCCAAAACGCCGACCTGATTGTGTCCCGCGCTGCTAACCGCATTTTCGTTGGGGGTTCCCCGATGGCTTTTTTGGAGAAGCCTCGCGAACCAGAACTAGCGATCGCGGGTACAGTTCCGGATGTCAAACAAGGGATGGCGCTGGGAAATGTCACCTATGTGGAAAGCAGCGGCGGCTTTTTGCAAGGTTTGCGGAGTCTCTTTAGCGCCAGCGGCGGCGGTGCCGCACCAGCAGGTTTCCGACCGATAAACGTCGCCCGTTACGGCCCGGGCAATATGCAGAAATCGCTGCGGGACTTATCGTGGTTTTTGCGCTACCTAACTTACGCGATCGTTGCCGGAGATCCTAACATCATCTCTGTCAACACGCGGGGTTTGCGGGAAATCATCGAAAACGCTTGCTCTACCGATGCCACAATTGTCGCCTTGCAGGAAATGCGAGCAGCAGCTTTGGGTTATTTCCGGCGCGATGATGAAGCCTCAGGTATTGTCAACCAATACTTTGAAGTTCTGATTAACGAATTCAAAGCCCCCACTCCCTCAAACAAATTACGGCAGCGTCCTTCTGGCGATCAGCAAGGTCTGCAACTACCCCAAATTTACTTCAACGCAGCCGAGCGGCGTCCCAAATACGCCATGAAGCCCGGTTTGTCCTCCTCGGAAAAACAAGAAATCATCAAAGCTGCCTATCGGCAAGTCTTTGAACGGGACATTACCCGCGCCTACAGCCAGGGCATCTCTGACCTTGAATCTAAGGTGAAAAATGGCGACATCTCCATGAAGGAGTTTATTCGCCGTTTAGGTAAATCTCCTCTGTATCGGAAAAATTTCTTCGAGCCATACATCAACAGTCGCGCTCTAGAACTCGCCTTCCGTCACATTTTGGGACGTGGGCCGTCCAGCCGTGAAGAAGTACAAGAATACTTCTCCATCGTTTCCCAAAAAGGTCTACCAGGTCTGATAGATGCCTTGGTGGATTCTAAAGAATACTCCGACTACTTCGGCGAAGAAACCGTCCCCTACATCCGAGGTTTGGGTCAAGAAGCCCAAGAATGTCGTAACTGGGGGCCGCAGCAAGATTTGTTGAACTACAGTGCGCCTTTCCGTAAGGTACCGCAGTTCCTCACCACCTTTGCTGCTTACGATCGCCCGCTACCGGATCAACACCCCTACGGTTCCGGCAACGACCCGCTAGAAATTCAGTTTGGGGCAATCTTCCCGAAAGAAACGAAGAATCCCAACACCCGTCCGGCTCCCTTTGGTAAAGATACTCGCCGCATCCTGATCCGCCAAGGCCCAGGTATTGATAACCAACTGAGCAACCCAGCAGCTCGTCCGAAAGATCCGGGTTCACTCGGTCCCAAGGTGTTCAAGCTGGATCAACTTCCAGGCCCTAGCGGTAACGGCGGCGTATCTGCGAAGCGCTATGTGAAGAATTCCAGTGTCAAATACTCGGAAAGCTCCACCCAAGCCTTGATTAAGGCAGCTTACCTGCAAGTCTTTGGGCGGGATGTCTACGAAGGTCAGCGCCTGAAGGTGGCAGAAATCAAGCTGGAAAACGGCGAAACCACCGTGCGAGAGTTTATCCGCGTTTTGGCTAAGTCGGATCTGTTCCGCAAGCTGTACTGGACTTCGCTTTATGTCACCAAGTCAGTTGAGTACATCCATCGGCGGCTGTTGGGTCGTCCCACCTACGGACGGCAAGAAATTAACAAGTATTTCGATATCTGCGCTAAGAAAGGCTTCTACGCCTTAGTTGACGCAATTATCGATAGCCCAGAATACAACGAATCGTTTGGGGAAGATACAGTTCCTTACGAGCGTTATCTGACACCGGCTGGGGTAAGCTTGCGTAGTCTCCGCGTGGGCAGCATTACCGACACCGGACTTAAAGTTGAGAAGGAAGAAACCCCCCGTTTTGTGGAACTGGGTCAAGTTACACAAATGCGGACGGAACCCGATATTCAGTTCCGTATCAACCAAGGTGTTACCAAGAAGCGCGAACAAACTAAGGTCTTCAAGCTGACGGAAACCGAAGATAAGGCGCTGGTGCAAAATGTCATCCGGGCTGCTTATCGCCAGATTTTCGAGCGCGATATTGAACCTTATGTCGTGAAGAACCAATTCAGCGACTTGGAAAGCAAGCTGCGGAATGGTGAAATCAACCTCAAGGAATTCATTGAGGCGTTGGGAGGTTCAGAACTTTACATCAAGGAGTTCTACGCCCCCTATCCGAATACCAAGGTGATTGAGCTGGGGACGAAGCACTTCTTGGGACGTGCGCCCGTAGACCAAGTTGAAATTCGCAAGTACAACCAAATTCTCGCCTCTCAGGGCATCCGGGGCTTTGTAGGCGCGATGGTGAATAGCGTAGAGTATGCCCAGGCGTTCGGTGAGGATACGGTACCTTACAACCGCTTCCCGACACTCCCTGCGGCAAACTTCCCGAATACTGAGAAGCTGTACAACCAGTTGACCAAGCAGAATAATGACTTGGTGGTTCCCAGCTTTGAGCCAGTGAAGCCACGGATGGATGCGTCGAAGATGCCGCTCACGGGCAAAGCGATCGCTGACATGGCTGCGGCTGCTCGTAAGATGGACATGAGCAAGCCCAAGTTTATCGAGTTGGGTCGTTCCTTTACCAACGGTGACGGGCAATCTGTTGAGGTTGGTGTTGGTACAACGCGGCGCAAACCTGCACGGATTTACCGGATGAACCCAGGCATGAGCCAGGTGGAAACTGTACAAGTTATCAATGCCATCTACTGTCAAGTGATGGACATCTTCAGCGGTCAGGTTCCTGGTGAATTGCGGCGTTCGGAGCTGGATAGCAAACTCCGCAATGGGGATATCTCCGTGCGCGAGTTTGTCAAGACTCTGGCAAGTTCCGAAATCTACCGCCGTCGTTTCTATACGCCTTATCCCAATACCAAGGTGATTGAGTTCCTGTTCCGGCATCTCTTGGGACGCGCACCAGCTACCCAAGGCGAGATCCAGCAGTATAACAAGCTGCTGGCTGATGGCGGCTTGAAGGCGGCTGTAGAAGCAATGGTGGATAGTCCTGAGTACGCTCGTTACTTCGGCGAGGATGTGGTGCCTTACAACCGCTATCCGTCTCTACCTGCTGGTAACTATCTGGGTAGTGTGAAGGCGGCTGCTGATTTGGTGAAACAGTCGTGGTCTGATTTGTCGCCTTCTTATCTCGGTAGTACTTCTACCCGCTAAGAAGACCTGGCGAATATAATTCGCGGCTACACAAACATAGCCCGCCTGCGCGGGCTATAAATTTCCCTCTGATCTGTGAGAAAGGTCAGGGGGTTTTTATTGAACCACAGAGGCGCTGAGGACGCTGAGGACGAGAGAAAGAAGGGAAGCGATCGCTATCTTCAGCAGAAAGTTGAATTGTAATAATTTTGGATTCCCTCATGTTTCTAGTTTAGAGATTGGAATGAGCGCGATCGCTTCTTTTTCCTAAGTTTATGTCAAGCTGCCATCTTAGCTAGCGCTAATCTTTCCCTTTCTATTCAAGTAGTTTCATCTCAAAATAAAACTTATTTCATCAACCAAAGCTATAGATACTGCGGTGAAATTTGACAAGCCTGGAAAAAAGATATAGAGCCAGTTTAATTGCGAAATAAGCGTAAGTTATTTGATTTATTCACTACTGATTGATGTGCTAAATCGCATCTAAGCGCAAACTGTTTGCAAACCTATTTATGAGCATCACCTCTTGTAGGAATAGATTGCCCTAACTTATCTTGTAAATGTTTTTTCGCTAAGTTGAAAGCTGCGTAGTAAGGCAGATGGATACTACCACGCAACTCGGCTTCCCGATGGGCAGAAGTAGTAGCTTCACTGGCGAGTTTCTTGGCTAAATTAAGATACTCTGACCAGTCAAACGCCATCGTGGAACTCTGGAATAGTAATCAATTACTTCTTAATTTAGTAGGCTAGAGGTCGCAACCAATCTTCATCGAACTGGCTGATGGTTCTTTCAAGGTGTATAGCGTTTCTCGGTTGGGTGGAATATATTGCGGTTCTGAAGTCTGGTCTACGTTGGTGGGGTCATAGTATTGCCATGTCCCTACAGATGTATCGTACCCAATCTAAAATTACTATAAAAGTTTTTGAGGCGTTACACTTCTTCTGGATGAAGCAGAATTGTATTTTTCGCTGCGGTGTTTAGCAGCTTTGTAATTGATGCTTAGTGCCAAAAAAAAATCATAGTTTAATTATTATTGCCAAAATTTATTTCATGCGGCAGTCTTGGGTGCGATCGCTATCTTTTTAGCAGAAATTTCAATAGGAAATTAAACCGTGAGAAAAGAGAGGACAGGGAGCAAGAGAAAAAGAAAAGCCCCAACTCCCAATAGCTAAACAATTTTGTAACGCTGCCCTATGCCCTATTCTCATGTCGATGCCACGGAACCAAGTTGTTGACCTTGGTTTTGGCACACCCAAGCGATGAAGGGCAGACCTCCCCTCCTGTGAGTTATGCCGCAGGAGAGAGTGGTTCACAAATCCCAGGCGCGATCGCTACCACTCAAGACTAGGCGCGATCGCCTTCGGAAAGCCCCTAAATGAGGATAAATGTTAAAAAGTATTAAGAACAGACTTGGAATGTGAACGTAATGCCGCAGAATTATTTGCGGAAGGTAGCTGAGTCTGAGGCGGTGTGTACCGACGGTTACGCTGAAAAATGCTAGAGATACTGAATCGCACACTTTAAGCGTAAAGTACATCTAATAGCAGCGATAAACTCAGACATTCCTTGCAGAATGCCAGTTTCAGCCTATCTGAATTAAAAACTTCTTTTGATTGGAGGAATCCAGAAATGAGTATCGTCACGAAATCTATCGTGAATGCCGATGCCGAGGCTCGCTATCTCAGCCCAGGCGAATTAGACCGGATCAAGAACTTCGTCACCTCCGGTGAAAAGCGTCTGCGGATTGCCCAAATGTTGACCGATTCCCGCGAGCGCATCGTTAAGCAAGCCGGCGACCAGCTGTTCCAAAAGCGTCCTGATGTTGTTTCCCCCGGTGGCAATGCCTACGGCGAAGAAATGACCGCCACTTGCCTGCGCGACCTAGACTACTACCTGCGTCTAGTAACCTACGGAATCGTTTCCGGCGACGTTACTCCGATTGAAGAAATCGGTCTGGTTGGCGTTCGCGAAATGTACAAGTCTCTGGGTACCCCAATTGAAGCAGTCGCCGAAGGCGTTCGCGCTATGAAGAATGCTGCTTCCTCAATGATGTCTGGAGAAGAAGCTGCTGAAGCAGGTTCTTACTTCGACTACGTGATTGGTGCCATGCAGTAGGGTGTTTCCCCTTCCCTGCTCTTGATTTAGATCTGACTACGTGAGATAAGGAAACAAAAAAATGCAAGACGCAATTACTGCTGTTATCAATTCCTCCGACGTTCAAGGCAAATACCTGGACACTGGTGCCTTAGAAAAGCTCAAGGGCTACTTCCAAACAGGCGAACTGCGGGTTCGTGCAGCAAGCACAATCAGCGCTAACGCTGCCACCATTGTTAAAGAAGCTGTTGCTAAGTCCCTGCTGTACTCGGACATCACCCGTCCCGGCGGCAATATGTACACCACCCGTCGCTATGCTGCTTGCATCCGCGACCTGGACTACTACCTCCGCTATTCCACCTATGCCATGTTGGCTGGCGACCCATCCATTCTGGATGAGCGCGTGTTGAATGGTCTGAAAGAAACCTACAACTCTCTAGGCGTTCCCGTTGCTGCAACTGTGCAGTCTATCCAAGCCATGAAAGAAGTTACCGCCAGCTTGGTTGGTGCTGACGCTGGTAAGGAAATGGGCGTCTATTTTGACTACATCTGCTCTGGTTTGAGCTAAGCGATTTTCGGTTAATCGCTAAAGTTCAACAGGCGAGCATTTTGTCTGGCGAAGTCTGGGAAGTCTGGAGTGAGTGCTAGCCCGTCAAAGGCTTGTTTAATTCAGTTAATGAGTTTTAACGGTCTAGCATTGACTCTTGACTCCCAGCCTTCTGTTTGATAGGGATGCGTAAATCCCAAGAGCGTTTCAAATCAAAAATTTACTCAGCTTAATAGGAGAAATACACCCATGCGGATGTTTAAAATTACTGCCTGTGTCCCCAGCCAGACCCGTATTCGGACTCAGCGGGAGTTGCAAAACACTTATTTCACGAAACTGGTTCCCTACGAAAACTGGTTTCGCGAACAGCAGCGGATTATGAAAATGGGTGGAAAAATCGTTAAGGTTGAGTTAGCTACTGGTAAGCCTGGGGTCAATACTGGACTGCTTTAATTCCTTCTTTCGCAGGCTAATTTACAGAATTTTTAACAAAGGCGGCAGGAGTTTCCCTTTTAAACCCATAGGGTAAAAGTGAGACTCCTGCCGCACAGTATTTAGGGGTTAAATCAATACGGTTCACCTAGACTTAAAAATCAAAGACCTGCTACAACTGTGTATCCGGGTTTAAAGGGGTTTGCTTTTGCGCGTTAAATTGCTATCATGCAGCGATTGAATGTCACTTCAAAAGCCACGTCTTTTGTGAATTTACGTCAGCTAGTTCCCTTTTTTAATCCCGCCGTCCAAGATTGGGCAATAGATGCCCGGTTGTTGAGGTGGCTGACCTTCCTCTGGCTATTTATCGGCTTAGTGGTTCTGTTCTCAGCATCTTATCCCAGTGGGGATGCTGAGTATGGGGATGGACTGTACTACTTCAAACGGCAAATTATCTCGGTGATGCTGGGGCTATTGGTATTTAACGTGGTGGTAAATTTCCCCCTGCGTCATGTACTGGGAATAGCCAATTGGGGTGTGATACTGCTGCTGGGGGTAATTTTCGTCACTCTAATTCCGGGAGTAGGAACCACAACTAATGGTGCCACGCGCTGGATTGCCTTGGGGCCGTTTCCGCTGCAACCTTCTGAGTTGATTAAGCCATTTTTGGTGTTGCAAAGCGCTCGCATTTTTGGAAACTGGGATAGGCTGACTTGGAGGGTGCGATTGACGTGGCTGTTTATTTTTTGCTGCGTACTTGTGGGAATTCTCCTACAGCCGAACTTGAGTACAACTGCGCTGTGCGGAATGACTTTGTGGCTGATTGCGCTTGCGGCTGGGTTGCCTTTTTCCTATTTGGGGGGAACGGCGCTGGGCGGGTTGCTTTTGGCAACGATCAGTATCAGCGTGAAGGAATATCAGCGGCGGCGGGTGATGTCGTTTCTTAATCCTTGGGCTGATCCGATGCAAGATGGATACCAGCTGGTTCAAAGTTTACTGGCGGTAGGGTCTGGCGGTACTTGGGGGTCTGGTTTTGGGCTGTCGCAACAGAAGCTGTTTTATTTGCCGATTCAGTACACAGATTTTATTTTTGCGGTGTATGCAGAGGAGTTCGGCTTTGCAGGCAGTTTGCTGTTGATAGTGTTGCTGATGGCTTATGCGACGCTGGCGCTGATGGTGGCGATGAGGGCTAAAACTCCCATTCATCGGTTGGTGGCGATTGGAACAATGGTTTTGATGGTGGGGCAGTCGCTGCTGAATATTGGTGTTGCTACGGGCGTTTTGCCTACAACTGGTTTGCCGTTGCCGTTGTTTAGCTATGGTGGCAATTCGATGATTGCGAGTTTGATGGCGGCGGGGCTGTTGATTCGGGTGGCAAGAGAAAGCAGTGAGGCTGAGGTTTTGCCTTTGCAGGGGCGGAGGTTTGTTCAGGGGCGATCGCGTCGGGTTATCCAAAAGCCTAATGCTTAGATGAGGTCTTGGAGTTGCCCACAAAAATCACCAGTCTAAGTGAGCTAAAATTCAAGCAGAGCAAGCATTTTACACGCCAACTGCCCCATGTTTGAAACTCTCTCTACCAGACTTTATGAATTAGAACAATTTGCTAATCACCTTGTCTCTACCCAGCTGACACATTTGGGCTTTCTCAGCATCGCAGTCATTTTTGCAGCAGGGTTATTTACCAGCCTGACACCCTGTATGCTTTCCATGTTGCCAATTACCATTGGCTATATTGGGGGATATGAAACTAAAAGTCGGCTGCAAGCCGCTGCCCAATCGACTTGGTTTTCGCTGGGATTGGCAACGACGCTGGCGGGATTAGGAATCTTGGCAGGTTTACTGGGACGAGTTTACGGTCAGGTAGGATTCGGGTTGCCGATAATTGTTAGCCTTTTGGCAATCCTGATGGGGTTAAATTTACTCGAAGCATTGCCTTTACAGTTGCCTGCTTGGGGTGGTTTTGAATGGATTTCTAAAGACTTACCAGAGGGTGTCCGTTCTTATCTGATTGGCTTAACTTTTGGGGTGATAGCTTCCCCTTGCAGTACCCCTGTTTTGGCAACTTTGTTGGGTTGGGTTGCCACGACGCAAGATTTTGTGTTAGGTGGAGTTTTGCTGCTATCCTATACGGCGGGATACGTCGCACCTTTGATTTTGGCGGGGACTTTTACTGCTTCTATTAAAAAGTTGCTGGAGTTGCGTCAATGGTCTGGTTGGATAAACCCGGTCAGCGGCGCTTTGTTGGTGGGATTTGGTGTATTTTCGCTGCTGTCTCGGCTTCCTGTAGGTTAATGGCTAATGGTAATAAAAACAATTAGCTATTAGCTATTACCTATTAGCAATTATCAAAAAATGACTGGAAAAGATTCTTTTTTATCAAATTTGGTGTCAACTCCCAAAAATTTCTTTCGGCGGGAGTTGTTACCGTTGCTCTCCGATTTGCGGTTAGCGATCGCGCTGTTACTAGCGATCGCATTCTTCAGCATCTCTGGTACGGTGATCGAACAAGGTCAATCTCCCGCTTTCTACCAAGCTAATTATCCAGAACATCCCGCCCTGTTCGGTTTCCTGACTTGGAAGGTAATTCAGGTAATCGGATTGGATCATGTTTATCGTACTTGGTGGTTTTTGTCAATAATGATTTTGTTTGGCAGCAGCTTAACCGCCTGTACCTTTACTCGCCAGTTTCCAGCTTTGAAAGCTGCGCGACGGTGGAAGTTTTACGACCAACCCCGACAGTTTGAGAAACTTGCCTTAAGTGCAGAACTAGATAGAGGTTCGCTGAGTACGCTTACCCAGTTGTTGCAGCAACGACGCTACAAAGTTTTTCAAGAAGGAGATACACTCTACGCCCGTAAAGGAATTGTCGGTCGCATTGGCCCAATTGTGGTTCATGCCAGTATGTTACTGATTCTGGCGGGGGCGATTTGGGGGTCAATCACCGGATTTGTGGCACAGGAAATGGTGCCAAGCGGTGAAACTTTTCAGGTGAAAAATATTATTGAAGCTGGTTCCTGGGCGCTGCCACAAGTTCCCAAAGATTGGTCGGTGCGGGTGAATCGCTTCTGGATTGACTATACACCAGAAGGTAGAATTGACCAGTTTTACTCGGATTTGTCGGTGCTAGACAATCGAGAGCAAGAAGTTGACCATAAGACGATTCACGTCAATCAGCCGTTGCGCTACAAAGGCGTGACGTTCTATCAAACTGATTGGGGAGTCGCAGCTATCCGGGTAAAGTTGAACAATAGCCCGGTTTTACAGTTGCCGATGTCTTTATTAGATACTGGCGGTAGGGGTAGAATTTGGGGAACTTGGATTCCTACTAAACCAGATTTGAGTGAGGGAGTTTCCCTGCTGGCGAAAGATTTGCAGGGAACGCTGCTACTTTATGATGCTAAAGGTCAGCTGATTAATACGGTTCGCTCTGGGATGTCGGTAGACGTTAATAAGGTGAAGTTGACTATTACTGATGTTGTTGGTAGCACTGGCTTACAAATCAAAGCAGATCCAGGCATTCCGATGGTTTATGCTGGCTTTGGCTTGCTGATGTTAGGTGTGGTGATGAGTTACTTTTCCCACTCGCAAATTTGGGCTTTGCAAGAAGGCGATCGCTTCTATGTTGGTGGCAGAACCAATCGGGCGCAAGTTGCCTTTGAGCGAGAATTAATTGATATTCTCGATAAACTGGCGCACTCGAAGGCAGAAGTTCCAGTTGTTGAGGTTCAAGCGATCGCTTAATCGAGTTCACCTATTTCTAGCTTGGAAAGAGACTCTGCCTCCTTCCAAGCTTTCCCAGCCTCTGCCTGAGAAGAAAATGGGCTTTTATAATACTCACGACTTAGGAGTTTTCTTTGACAGATGCTTTTTGAGGACTTGCAGAACTTGCTTGCTTTCAAAAGGTTTCGTTAAAAAATCATTCGCACCGACAAATTTTGAGCGCACCCGGTTAATCAAACCATCGGAACTGGTGAGAATAACTACAGGAGTCTGACGAAAAGCAGAACTGTTCCGCAGAAAACTACAAACATTATAACCGTCAGTTTTTGGCATCACTAAATCCAAAAAAATCAGGTCTGGTTTGTGTTTGGCGAGGGTAGCAACCCCTTGAATGGGATCTTGAATGTACACTACTCGGTAGCCAGCAGGGATAAGAATCTCTTTTAAATATTCTCCCACCATAGGAGAGTCGTCTACACAAGCGATCGTGGACTCACTTTTCCTAATGCCATCAATTAGATAACTGGGTGCTAAGGGGGGAGGAAAATCTGGCACTGTTTGCAGTTCCACTACCCCTTGTTGGTAGAAATGATGCAACAGACGACCTACTCTGGTAAGCGGTTGCTTCATCTTCAAAGCTAGATCCCAAATGGTGTATCGACCATTGAATAAGGCAGTTAAATTAAGAAAAGTATCTACAGAACATTGGGTCACATCAGATGGAGACTGCTTAAGGACGGGTGCCATCTCTGGATCGAGATAGCTGACTCCCAAACCTTGCCATTGCTGATAAAGGTGTTGGCTTTGCTGGATAAGGTGCTGAATTTCCAAGAAACACAAGGTGAGGTAAAAAGGAAGTCGCGGCTCTTGGTATTCGCGATCGCGCCAACACCCTGATAAACTCGGCTGGCGGATCATGGAGAACAAGACTTCTTGCGTACTCTCACACATCACTGCTTTAACTTGAGCCGCACTTAAGTGACCTTGAGCCATCCCTTGATGCAGCAATTGGCATTCCCAAAGTTGGGTGGTAGCTAGTTGGTCGTTTTCAACTTTCCAATCCGGACAGTGGCGTTTCAAAGCTCGTTGCCAACGTCGGACTCGATGAGTTTCCCCAACGGCATAAACTAATTGACCGAGGAAAAAGCAAAGTCGCCATTGAGGAGTCTTGTAACCGACAATCAACTCTCCGGTAGCTTGCTTCTGGTTGATAGCAACGATCTGCCGCTCTAGCTTTGTCAATCCTGAATATACCGGCAATGTCTGCATAAACACCAAATCGCCAAGCGCTTTTTCTGGAGACTCCTATATCAGCATAAAGGCTGATGCAAAGTCTCCAGAAGGGTGTACTTATTGATTTTATTGGCGGCATTTGATGAAAGCTTAGGTAATGTCACCGTTAGCAAATGTATTAGTGAAAGGAAAAAGGCAAAAAAAGAATTCTTTTTTTTGCCTTTTAGTTGCCAATCCCTTTATTTCTGGTGACGGACTTCGATAACCGTGTGGACATTGCCACGGGGAGTAAAATCGCCTTTGATCGTTACTTCTAGGGGATCGCAGGCGGCTACAAAGTCATCGAGAATTTGATTGACGGATTCTTCGTGGGAGATGTAGCGATCGCGGTAACTATTTATATACAGTTTGATCGCCTTCAGTTCTACCACCCGCTCATTAGGTACATAACTAACGTGGATGGTGGCAAAGTCAGGATACCCAGAAAAAGGACACTTACAGGTAAACTCTGGCAATGTGATGTGAATGTCGTAGCGGCGTCCGACTCGCGGATTGGGGAACGTAATTAATTGTCCCTCGGCAATCTCTCGTTCGCCATATTTCATTTCTGGCGGTGTCTCAGGCGATGGTTGTTGTTGAATTGGCGATTTACTCATCAGTAGTTGTTAGCGATCGTTGGTCATTGGTTATTGGTCATTAGTTCGTTAAAACAAGCTAATGACTAATAACTAAAAACTCAAAAAATATCTCTGGAGGTAGAAGAGTCTTTACCAAAAGATTCCCAGTCAGGACAATTTTTATCTTCCCAACCATAAGGGTGCATCCCGCAGACTAATAAGTTACCGCTGTAAACTTGACCGTGGTAATTACGGCAACCAATACAAGCCGGGTGTTTGTGTGGCGTGGGTTCAACTGTATCGACTATATAAGTGAAAGACTGATCTGTCTCGTTGACTATTTCTTCAAAGTCTAAATAAATCTCCGCCAGTGGTTCAAATATTTCCTGCAAACACTGGTCGATATCTGTTCCTATGACGCTTTGCACGTTTTCGGCAACTTCGTCTACTAATTCTGTGATGCCAATGAAGAATTGCTCTACTTCATAAGCCACTGCTTCCAGCATCTCGAAAAAATCTTTTTGCAAGTCTTCCATTTTGAATACTCAGCATAAGAGCATTAATTTTTACCAGCTACGCAGCCGGAGCCAACCGAATCAATCAGCAATCGTTGATTTTAATAGCGCGATGCCAATTATTCGCCTAGATGCGTAGCCGCGCATCCGTTGCCTCGCGCTTCTTTTTCTTGTTGCTGGACTAATCGCGCCTCAGCCGCCGCAGTTCATCCTGTAGTGCTTGCACCTGTTGGCGCATAGTATCTACGTCCTTAGTTTCCGCGGCTTTTGGCTCTTCATCCTCTGTGAGAATTTCAATCCGGCGCGGCTCTCCAGGGTTGCTGCCGTTGGGGTTTTCCTCAACGATTGGCTGCTGGGCTTGTTTCATCATATCATCGACAAAACGACGGGCTTCGTCTGTTGTCATCTCGCCCTTTGCCACCATTTCGTCTGCCAACTTTTGCGCTTGCGATCGCAAGCCCCCTAATGTCTCTCCGGCTTGCTCACCCGCTGAGGCAGCTAAACCTACTCCCAGGTAGAACGCTTTTTTAACAATATCTCCAAAACCAGGCATCGCAACCAGTCGCTCCTTGAAGAATCTGCAAGTATCTGCTGATTCCAGCATAAGCGTGAAACCAGGGAACTGCCCACCAATCTCCAGACTAAGCACTGGTGTTTCGGCACCGTTTCGGTGTGACCCGGATTCCACGCCTATCGCAAGCATCCCGTGTTGCTGCTACCTTCCGGTCCTGACAAGGTTTAGGCGTTGCGATCGCATGGGTCCGGATCGTTTACAGCATAACATCATTTGCCGGCAAGTGGAAAGCAATTTTATTGCACAACCACTCGCCATTCATAGAGTTCGTACTTGACACAGCCGTTTTGCACCAGTGGATCTTGAGCTACAATGGCTTGCGCTTCTTCCATTGAGGATGCTTCAAATAGCATCATGCCACCTCGTTTCTGTATCCAGTAACCGCTACGTGCTTGGTGCCCTTTGGCAATCAAATCCTGAATATAGGCTTTGTGCGCTGGTACAGATTTATCAAAGGTTGGTTTGTCTACTATGCCTTCTTCAATCTTTACAAACCAGGGCATCCACTTTCTTCCCTTGTATATCTATATATATATGTAAAGTAACTTACACCTAAAAAATTCCTTGGACAAAACAAAAAACCGCTTTTTTGTCGCTCTCTTGCCGCCGCAGGAGATTCAGGACTACGTTACTGAAATTAAGCAGCACTTTGCTAGCGTCTATGCAAGCAGTGGCGCACTAAAGTCTCCCCCGCATATTACTCTGCAACCACCTTTTGAATGGTCGGTGGAGGCGCTGCCATTTTTGGAAGAGTCCTTGAAGACGTTTGCCCTTCGTCACTCACCGATTCCCATTATCCTATCAGGGTTTGGAGCCTTTCCACCCCGCGTTATCTATATCAATGTCATCAAAACGCCAGAACTTATAGCTTTACAAGCCGATTTAAGGGCTTATTTGGAGGAAAACTTGGGAATTGCAGATTTATCCCAGAAGCGTCCTTTTGCTCCTCACATGACTATAGCCTTTAGAGACTTGACGCGGCAAAACTTTTATGGTGGGTGGAGAAAATTTCAGTCCCAAACTTTGGATTTTAAGTTCACGCTTTCCCATCTTACGCTGCTGATTTATACAGGTCAGCGTTGGAATATTCAATCTTCGTTACCTTTTTTGAGTGCCTGAACTGTCACTGGCAAAAGGGTTTTGACGGTAGTGGTTTTTGGAAGAGATGGGAGCGCCAGCTTCTGGAAGTGTCCTAGTTTGAGTAATAAAGCGTGCTTTTACGTGAAAATACTTAGTCTTAACAAAAACTTTAAATCTACCTTGGTTCATAATGCTGAACATATTTAACCTGCCTCAGGGTAGAGGCGCTGATGGCTTGTCGGATTGTAGTCTGGGAATGTAACTGTGTCCAAGCAAGTATAATTGCTGAGTGAGAGGGGTCAATGCAAAAAGTTAATGTATTGAATGTATCCATTGACAACTTATCAAAATCAGAATTACTAGAAAAGCTGGATTCATCCGGTGGTATCGTATTTACGCCTAATGTAGATCACCTGATTAAGTTACAAAACGATAGAGATTTTTATAAGGCGTATAATATTGCCACTTACAAAGTGTGTGATAGCCAAATAGTGATGTATGCCTCCAAGTTTTTAGGCACACCTCTTAAAGAAAAGCTTTCCGGTTCGGATCTGTTTCCAGCTTTCTACACGTACAACAAAGATAACGAAAACGTTAAGATTTTCTTACTAGGGGCTGCCGAAGGCGTAGCTAGTAAAGCTCAACAACAAATTAATAATCAAGTGGGGAGGGAGATTATAATCGCTTCATATTCCCCCTCTTTTGGATTTGAAAGAAACGAAGAAGAATGTTTGAAAATTGTTGACATGATTAACAAGTCAGGCGCTACAACTTTGGCAATAGGGGTTGGTGCGCCTAAGCAAGAGAAGTGGATTTTAAAGTATAGAAATCAGTTGCCAAAAATTAAAGTATTTTTGTCAATAGGTGCTTCTCTTGACTTTGAAGCGGGCAATAAACAACGCTCTCCCAAATGGATGAGTGATGTTGGCTTAGAGTGGTTGCATAGACTTTTATCTGAGCCTCAAAGGCTATGGAAGAGATATTTAATAGACGACCTTCCCTTTTTCTGGTTGATTTTAAAACAAAAGATGAATCTTTATAAGACACCATTTAGAAAAGACAAGAACTCTATGAGATTGGAACGCATTAAGTGGGAATAAGCTTTTGTTCCCTGCATTGTATCTCTACAAAAATTTAACGGTAATGGCAGACAGGGGAACTGTCCGCCATTACCGTTAATAAAATCATAATTATTTTCAGTAATTCAGTTATTAAACATCGTCTAATGGCATCCCAAAGTTGGGTTTATCAGTCCTAGATTTAAGAACCCATCGATATACCTCAAGGGTTTGCCGAGCTTTAGCATCCCAAGTGAAATGAGTTAAAACGCGATCGCGGGCGCGTTGTCCCATTTCAGTGATAATACTGGGATCAGCAATTAAACGGTTGAGGATTTCACGGAAACGCGCCACAATTTCCGCTCTCGAACCCATTGGAACGGTGTAGCCTGTGGATTTAGTAACAAGTTCGCCGGGACCCCCATAGTCCACTACAATCGGCACCAGCCCCATCATCATTGCCTCAACTACCACAGCACCACCGAACTCACGAATGCTGGGAAACCCCAACAAGTCAGCATTAGCGAGTCGTTCTTGGACGCGGGTGTGTTCCACGTGACCGGAGAGTTCTACACCACTTTCGATTTTCTCCTGCTTGAGGAGTGCCTTGAGCTTGGGCATATCCGGACCGTCACCGACAATCTCCACGGTCAACTCACCCGCCCGAATTAATGGTGCCCCTGCTTCGAGGAGCATATCAGCTCCTTTGTACGGTACAAGACGACCGACAAAGATTGCCTTGAGGGGGCGCGACGCTTGGCGAGTACGTTGCAGGGTGAACCGTTCCGGAGCGATCGCATTTTCCGGAATATACACGCACTTGTCCCGGTACTGGGCAGGAATCTGGTTCCAGGTGGCGCGGGAGCCAATGGCGATCGCACTAGCATATTTTCGAGTAGAGCCGTATCCAGGCAGCAACTTGTACGCCCATCTAATATAAGAAAGCCACTCCTTCTCCTCGCGTCGCGTTGCCTCAAACTCCTTGGGCCAAGGCAAACCGCCATTCAGCGGTCCCAGCACAAAGGGCACTCCTACCCGGTGACACTTTTGCGCCAGCAGACTTGGGATGGTTGGACTCAGTGGTGTGAGGCGGTGAACAATGTCGAACTTCCCATCAGTAATCTGTTGACCAAACTCCCGCCAAATTAAATGTTCAAAGTAGTAATACGTGAAAACAGACAGCGCCATAACTGTCGTCCAGCCTTTCCCATTGCCACCGCGCAGAAAGGAACTTAGGCGCTTGATCGGCTCATGCACCTGTCCGGTGTCAATGGCTGTGAAGTCCTTTCCTTCAACGCATCCCTCACGGACAAATGCCTCGCGGTTGTAGCTTTGGGTGGCTATATGAGCGTCACTCAGCTTAGCAATGGCTCGGCTGTGCAACCAGCCTACAAGCGGCACACTTATCCAATCAGGGTTCGCAGATTCCGCAATCAGCAATACACGGGGACGGGTCAAAGGCTCCATTACTGGTACTCGCTATCTAAAAGTAATCGGTCTGTAAGACGCTTGTAGAGTTTTGCTGCTTTGAGAGAGTCCCCCACATGAGCAATGAATTTGCTATGACCAGATGTAACTGGTTACCTAGCCTACACTTCCTTTTCCTTGAGTTGTAACCTATGTTTTATGTATGGGCAACATAATACAGTATTTTTACATAGAATGCTTAAGTCTTTACCAAATCTTTATATATTTTGCTTAATAGAAGTTCTAGAATAACGCAAAGATGATGCAATAAATAGTTGGCAACTGCTACCCTCAACTCAAAACACAACTCAAAACACGTAAGTATATAGGATGGAGCAAATAATTTAACTACCATTGATTTCATAAATAAGGCATTTTTAAACTAAACAGCAGTGAGAGAATAAAATGAAGCTGATTTTAAAAACTTTTGCATCACTACTATCTGCGTTAGTTGTGTGGGAAGTAATTTTATCAAACACAGTAGCAAAAAACCCTGGATTTATAAATCATCCGGTATTAGGAAGGATTAATAAGGCTGGCATTGCTGTCCAAGGTGAAGAAGGATTTAGTAGAATAAAATTAAACAGCCTGGGGATGAGAGCAGAAGATATCTCACCAAAACAAAAGAATGAACACAGAGCGCTTATTTTAGGCGATTCGTATACAAAAGCAGTTCAAGTTTCAGACAATAAAACTTACAGTTATTTACTGCAAGAACAAATAAAGAATAAATTAAAATTAAACTTTAATACTATCAATGCTGGTAGAGACGGTGCTTCTCCAGCTTATTATATTCATTTGGCAAACTTCTATAATTCTGAAATTCAGCCAGATAGTGTAGTTATACAACTCGTAGATCAAGATTTTACAGAAGATATTTTAGATAAAGCAAAGCAATTTCATGTTGTCAAAAAAGCTAATACTTTTCAAACAGTATATGTTGATGATTTTTATAGTGACAATGCTTTATCTCGATTATTTTTGGAAAAATTTCCGAAGCTTAGCTTTATGGTCGAATACTCAGTTTTACGAGTAGGTGGAAACAACTTTAAAAAAGCGATGGCGGCCAAACCAACTCATAATAATCCAGAGGAATCTAAAGTAGAAAAAAAACCATCGCCAGATTACGATGAGGTTATAGATTGGACACTAAAAACCCTTAAAGATAAATACCCAAATTTAGTAATTTTGTACTTACCCAGCATTGATAATTATGCTGATATAATCAATCAAAAGCCAACTGAAATTGAACTAAGTTTGAATAAACTGGCTGCTAAGAATAATGTCAATTATATCAATATGAGGGGGGATTTTCTTAAGTATTATCAAACATATTATAAACCTGCTCATGGATTTAACAATACAATCCTGGGAGGAAGAGGACACATCAACGAAATAGGACACGAATTAAGTGCTAAGAGTCTGGTAAATATTTTGGAAAAGAGGATACTAAAATGATATTTTCAAGCGTTGAATTCTTAGTATTTTTTGTCATAGTCCTACTCTTAATGATACTTGTTAAATCAAGTCGCATTAAACGAGGAATTCTTTTGGTAGCAAGTTACTATTTTTATGCTTATTGGGACTACAGATTTGCCTTGTTAATGTTTGCTATGACTTATTTCAACTATTATGCAGGGTTGAAAATGGAATCTAGCCAAACCCCAAAAAGTAAAAAAGATTGGCTAATAATAAGTATAGTATTCAACTTAGGGGTTTTAGGTTTTTTTAAGTATTTTAATTTTTTTATTGATTCAACTAATATATTATTAAACCCGCTTAACGTCAAACTGCCTTTTTTGAATATCTTACTTCCAGTAGGGATATCGTTCATTACTTTCGAGGTGATGAGTTATACGATTGATATTTATCGGAATATTAACAAATCAGCTAAAAGTTTTTGGGATTTTGCATTATTGGTGGCTTTCTTTCCACATTTGATAGCAGGCCCAATTTTAAAACCAAAGCAATTTCTGCCTGAGATAGAAGAAGACGTTATTATAAAACGGGAAAATTTAATATATGGGTTTCAAATATTTTTACTTGGCTTAGTCAGAAAAGTATTTATTGCTGACAGATTAGCACTTTTTGTAGATCCGGTTTTTCAAAGTCCGCAAGCTTATAGTTCGATGACACTTTGGTTTGCTGTCATAGCTTACGCTATTCAAATTTATTGCGATTTTTGTGGTTACACAGATATGGCCATTGGAGTGGCAAAATGTTTAGGTTTTGACATTCCAAAAAACTTTGACATTCCCTACATTTCTCGCAGTGTCACGGAATTCTGGCGCAGATGGCATATCTCTCTTTCTACCTGGTTGAGAGACTATTTATACATTCCATTAGGTGGAAATCGGAAAGGAAAGCAAAGACAGTATTTTAACCTTTTCGTTACCATGTTACTAGGCGGATTGTGGCATGGAGCTAGTTGGAATTTTGTTGCCTGGGGTGGGTTGCACGGTATAGGCTTGGCGATTCACAAGATGTATATGGAGCGTGTACAAAAAGAACCCAAGATAAGCAAGCAAACTGAATTAGATGTGAAACGCCCAGTTTTAGGATCGGCTGAACAGGTAACTACTCTGGGATTTTTTAGACCCAGCTACTTAACATCATATTTGTACAACGTTTTAGCTTGGTTTGTAACCTTTACCTTTGTATGCGTGACTTGGGTTTTCTTTAGATCAACAGATTTCTCCATTTCATTACTCATTCTTCAAAAAATGTTTTTTCTGGCAAATCCAGCAGGAATTCCGTGGTATTCAAATTCTTTAATTATGACTGTTCCTGTTTTAATTGTTTGCGATTATGTAGGAAACCAATTAAATAAAGGCGTTAAACTAAAACTAAATAGATTTAGAGAGCTGTTTGTGGTATTTTTTATCGTATTTGGCTTAATTTTCTTAGCCCCTCAAAATCCTTCTCCCTTCATTTACTTCCAATTTTAAATTCTCTGGATGGGGTAGTTTTCGCTGCCCTCCTGCTCAAAAATAACTTTGAGGGGACGCGATATCTAAGAAAATTCGGTAGTCCTGCATAGTAATGCTAATGAACTATAATTTTAATTATTCAACCTACCGTAATTTTTAGCTTATGCAATGCCCCAAGTGCGACTCTCAATACGTTGTAAAAAATGGTCATACTCACACTGGTAAACAAAATTTTAAATGTCGAGATTGTGGCAGACAATTTG
>NZ_JAMPKJ010000044.1 GCF_039962115.1 Funiculus sociatus GB2-C1
TCTGTCCATCATCAAAAGCTATGGCTCGATAAATGAGGAAAAACAAAAACTTATATTATTGTCGGCTTGAATCACTAATCAAGCCTTCTCTGGGTCTTCCATTATTTATTCAGCAAGCCCTAGTTAGAAAAACCTAATTTAAAACTATGCTTCTTGATGCAAGTTTAGACTGTATACTCTGAGATAAGCTGGCATCCGTAGCGGTGGTGCCAGTGGGGTTAACGCGCTTTCGTCCAGCAGAAGATGAACTGATACCAGTAACGCCCGAAAAAGCCGCTGAAGTTAAAGGGAAAAGATTTAGGCGATCGCGACGATATGACTGTTGAAGAACTTGCCCAAGACTTGGGTACACCAATCTTACCCGTCAACGGCATAGAAGAACTAATCCAGGCTTGCATTCACCCTTGATAAGAAGTTCTCCTTCCCAGGTTGATCCTCGCCTATTTTTTTAAGGGCAGGCTCAGCCTCCTATTCTGGGGTTCTCAGTCTGAGACTAGAAACGAGAATAAGTAAGAATACAAAACTAATGATTTCTATTAAAATTTCTAAGTTTTTCTTCTTAGGAATAACCGTTTTAACACTGCCAGTAATTGGTTGCACCACATTATTTTCGCTGAAAAAATCTCCGGCTCTAGTAGTAAATACAATAGCAACCGTTTCCTCTACACCTATCCCGAAAACGCTATTTGGGATGCACATTCAAGAACCTACTAAAACTCCTTGGCCTGCTGTTAATCTGGGAGCTTTGCGGGTTTTTGTGCCGTGGTTCTTCATCCAGCCAAACAAAGGTGAGTGGAAATTCGAGATATTAGATAAATATGTTGATTTAGCCGAACAACAGGGAGTTGAAGTTCTTTATGTATTTAACGATACTCCTAAATGGGCAGCAGCACGACCCAATGAAGTAGGAGAATGGGGAAAAGATTTCCCCGGAGTTGCTTCAGAACCTAAAGATATGGACGATTGGCGCAACTTTGTAAGAACTGTTGCTACTCGCTACAAAGGTCGCATTCGAGCTTATCAAATCTGGAACGAAACTAATAATAAAAATGATTACAGTGGCTCAATTGAAAAGATGGTAGAAATGGCGCAGGAGGCTTACAAAGTTCTCAAAGAAGTTGATACTAATATTATTGTCGTATCTCCGGGCGCGATCGCAGGTTTGGATTTGCCAGGAAATGAAAGCTGGATTTCCCTTGGGGGAGTCGATTGGCTGGATCAATACTTTGCCAAAGGCGCGGCTGCTTACACCGACGTAGTAGGGCCGCACTTGTATTCTATCAAGGAAAAAACCCCAGAAGAACGAGTGCAAACTATTCGGAGAATGCAACAAGTAATGGCAAAGAATAAACTCAGTAATAAGCCTTTGTGGGACACAGAAAATGCCTATGCTAAATTTCCTAACGAACAGCCATTTACCGATGAAGAAGCAAGAGGTTTTATAGCACGTACTTATATTATTTATTGGGCATCAGGGATTAGTCGTTTCTACTGGTACGCCTGGGATGTAAACACGCAAATTCATCCAAATTGGTTAAAGATGGTGCAGGCGGACAATAAAACTCTGACACCAGCCAGCATTGCCTATGGTGAAGTGCAGAAATGGCTGATAGGTGCGACGATGAAATCTTGTCAACCTGATAGTAATAAAATCTGGATTTGTCAGGTTACGCGAGATAATAATTATACAGGCTGGATTGTGTGGAACCCAGAAGGGAAATTGCCTTTTAAAGTGCCTTCTAATTGGAATGTTAAGCAAGTTCGAGATTTAGCTGGGGGTAAATCTACTTTGCCAGCATCAGGTAGTGTGGAAATCGGGCGATCGCCTATATTATTAGATTAGTTAACCTGTGGTGCAATATATCCACGAGCATTGGGTGTTAAACAGGATATAGCGTTTTTCAGTTGGGTGGAATATATCGCGGTTTTAACATTGCCGCCAGCTTGGTAGGGACATGGCATTGCCATGTCCCTACAGATGTATCGCACCAAATTCCTCTTTCCCAGTCTCTGGCTGGGAATACCTACCATGAGGCTCTGCCTGAAATTATTTGATACTTTATCAGAGGCTCTGCCTCTATATCTCAGCGTTCCCAGTCATAGGGAAACGAGGATAAATTAGCTTGCTAAGTTTATATTATATTAGCTATTTCATCCTCATTCTTTAGTTAGAGAAAGCTTATTTTAAACTCTGTCTGTTGATGCAGGTTTAGATTGTATACCCTGATATAAGCTGGTGACAGTGCCAAAAATATTGAAAAAAGTTTAAGCTTTTTCAGTTGGCGATACAACGCTTTTACGAAAATCAGGTTTTACAGCTTACATCTAAAATTGAGAGGAGTAATTAATTCATGTTTTTCCACAAAAAAGAAACCATTCATACTGTCGATATTAAAGAGCCTAACCCGCGTTTTGCTCAACTAATGTTAGAGCAGTTTGGGGGAGCAACCGGCGAACTTACAGCCGCTTTACAGTATTGGGTACAGTCGTTTCACTGCGACAATCCCGGTATTAAGGATATGTTGCAAGATATCGCTATAGAGGAGTTTGGACACCTGGAAATGGTGGGTAAACTCATCGAACAGCATACAAAAAATACTGACCAAACAGAAGCTTATAAGAGTACCCTGTTTGCTATCCGTGGGATGGGGCCACACTTCTTAGACAGCCAGGGTAATAGTTGGACTGCTAGCTATATTAATGAAGGTGGGGATGTTGTGCGTGATTTGCGGGCAAACATCGCTGCTGAAGCTGGGGCGCGTCAAACTTATGAGGAGTTGATCAAACTGTCAACTGATGAAGGGACGAAGAAGACTCTAGTACATCTGCTCACCCGCGAAATTTCTCATACCAAGATGTTTATGAAGGCGCTGGAGTCGATGGGTAAACTAACTGACCCCTTCTTTGGCAATATCCAGCCTGATGAAACGGTGAATCTTTACTTCAATTTGTCTCAGAATGGTCAGGATGAGCGGGGGCCTTGGAACTCTGCACCTGATTTCCAGTATGTTCCTCAGCCTACGGCTGACAGTTAATCGTACCATCAAGTCGGGACAACTTAGTTAAAAAAATCGAGTCTGTGGGAAGGTTAACCCACAGGCTCGACTTTTCTTAATAAAAAATTAATAATGTAGGTAAGGCGATCGCCTGTAGCAATGTAGAAATTCGGTTTTATATTAAAATCGCACTTGAATTAGAAACAGTTTATACAAAAACTTCTGCGGGAAAACGATATTAATTGGATAGTACGCAATTTAGGAAGAGTTTGAGCGGGGTTTTGCCAAATACATCTGCCTATTTACTGGTATCCCACGGAAGCCGTGACCCTCGTTCCCAAGCAGCTGTAGAGGAATTAGCAACTCTTGTGGCACAGAAGGTAAGCCTTGAGAGCGAATGGATGCAGAAAAAAAGCGATCGCTCATCCTTGGCTGCGCCGCCAGTGGCATTGTCACCCCTGGTAGGTACAGCAGTTTTGGAACTAGGGGATCAGCCTTTGCATGAACAAATTCGGCAATTTAGCGATCGCGCTCATGCCAGTGGCTTGAAACATCTTCAGGTGTTGCCCCTATTTCTGTTGCCGGGAGTTCATGTGATGGAGGATATCCCAGAGCAAGTAGCGATCGCATCCATTGCTCTTGAGAGCAAGTTGACAATAGAGATCCGACCTCATCTAGGCATTCACCCTGGCTTAAGTCGTCTCTTGGCAACTAGCTTGGCTTCAGTAAACGCGGATGCGAGTATTCTCTTATCTCACGGTAGCCGCCGTGTTGGTGGAAATCAGCCAGTGGAGGCAATAGCCGCAACTCTAGGGGCAGTGCCTGCTTACTGGTCGGTGTCACCCAGTTTGGAGGAGCGTCTAGAAGATTTAGTCAGCGCTAAGTATTCTCACATAGGGATTCTGCCTTATTTTTTATTTACCGGGGGAATTACGGATGCGATCTTAACAAAAGTTAAGCTACTGTCTAAGCAATTTCCCACGAGCAAGCTTCATCTGGCTGAACCTATAGGGGCTAGTGCTGAGTTAGCCGATTTGATTTGGGACTTAAGAAGTAAATGAACAGCACAGTCATAGAGAACACGCAGGTAAACAGGAGTAAGTGCTTGGGTAAGGTATATCTAGTAGGTGCAGGGCCAGGAGATCCCGGCTTAATGACGCTAAAAGGGAAAGGACTGTTAGAGTGTGCTGATGTCGTAGTTTACGACGCTCTAGTGAGTCCGCAAATTTTGGCGATGATTAACCCCCACGCCGAGAAAATTGACGCGGGTAAGCGGATGGGGCGTCACTCCCTGTTGCAGGAAGAAACCACGCAACTGTTGATAGAAAAAGCACAGACTCAAGCCATAGTGGTACGACTCAAAGGCGGCGATCCGTTTGTGTTTGGTCGCGGCGGCGAAGAGATGGAAGACTTGGTACGTGCTGGAGTGCCGGCGGAAGTAGTACCAGGAGTGACTTCGGGAATTGCCGCACCAGCCTATGCAGGGATTCCCCTAACTCATCGTGCTTACAGTTCCTCGGTAACATTTGTCACAGGACACGAGTCTGTGGGGAAGTATCGTCCTACTGTGAACTGGTCTAGCATCGCCCACAGTTCCGAAACCATCGTTGTCTACATGGGCATTCACAATCTGCCCTACATTGTGGAACAATTGCACTTTGCAGGATTGAGTTTAGATACTCCCATCGCCTTGATTCGCTGGGGAACTCGACCCGAACAGGAAGAATTAATCGGCACCTTAGCAACGATTGTGGCGCAGGTAGAGGCGGCTGGTTTTGGCGCACCCGCGATCGCTATTATTGGCAACGTGGTGAATATGCACAGTACCCTGTCCGGTTGTCGCCCTCGTGTAATTAGTTGCTAATTGTCCCTAAATGCCCCATCAAGTCGGGGTTACACAAAAAAAGCCTGCGTAGACAGGCTTTTTTTGTCTCGCCTTGCGCGGACAAAAGTTTGTGCAGTTGCGACTATCCTTTGAGAAGGCTAAGCGCCTACAGTCGTCGTTAGGTAATTAGCGCCGCGTTTTTTCTCTTAGGATAAGCATAATTTTAAAGAAATCGTGTTAGTTGGATGCGGTAACGTTCTTTTTTAGTAACAGCAATTTCCCCAACTTCCAGCCTTCCTTTACCGCGAATAGCGATTAAGTCTCCAGATTTAACTTGAGAACTTGCTTGAGTGATTTCTTTCCAATTTACTCTGACATCGCCAGCATCGATGAAATCAACCATTTTGCTGCGAGACATTCCAAATCCAGCAGATGCGATCGCATCTAATCGCAGAGAAGCCTCAACAGTCGTCAACTCTTTTTTCTTCGGTTCGCGAATTTTTAATTCACTAAGCTCAATTCGGCGAGTTTTCACAGGAGTTGAGCGTACTTGATTGAGCTGCATTTCCAGAAACTCTACCATTTCTGGAACCACAATTGCCTGCGCTCCAGACTCTCCCAGTACAATAATATCGCCAGTTTTTTCCCGCACAATTCCACACCCCAGCATAGAGCCGAGAAAGTCGCGATGAGTGGCTTGGTCGAAGAGAAAATTTCCAGCAATATCCAAAGCCGCAACCGGGACTTGAGACACTTCCAGAGGAATTTCTGAACGCGCGATCGAGATCCTTTGCCGTTCAGCTTGCGGATAACCTCCCGAAGCAACAAGTTGTACTTCAGTTAAACGATTGAAAGCCTGTTGAATTTCAACAATTTCTGGAGGAGAAAGAAAATCAGTTACGACCACTTCCCAAGTTTTAATTGCTTGATCCGCCAGATCAATGACACGAGCTACAGTATCTCTATTTTCTACTCCTTTGAGGAGTTCTTCTCTTGGCAACATTCTAAATAGTTTTGAGTTTTGTTTTACACGCGGTTTGTCGCGTCTTGAGTTTTAAATGAATCTACAATGACTTTCTTGATTGTATCGTTGCGATCGCTCAAGGCGTATGCTTACCCAGACACAGATCGCCTACCCAAACGATTTGATATTGACTTCCAAGTCCAGCCATCATTCTGCACTAAGGCCAGAAGCAAACGCCTTCGCCTATCTATTTAGGCTGGTGACTTCTTCCTCAAAGACTTCATCGCTAACAAGGGGAATATTGTTGCTTGCTATCGGCAAAGATGAGGGAGCGATCGCTGGCGCTAAAAATTAATACCCACGCAGCCCAAGTAAGAAAAATCCATACCAGAGTAGAAATAATAATAGTGCTGTAGCCAGCGATTGCTAGCAGATGATGAGACGAAGCGCAGCGATGGTGACGCAGAATAGTTTTCCACACCCAACTAGACACTCTAGATGTAATTGGCCCGCCTCCACTTCCTACCGCTAGCGTTGTCCAAAGTACATCTATGATGATCCACCAGACGAGCGCAACTCCCAAACCCGCTAGCAATACTCTCATTCCGACCAGCCTCAAGTCACTTGCGCTGAAGCAATTACTTAGACTAGCAATGTTATGTTTGTTACTCCCTCTGTCTAGAGGATTAGCTTACACGCCATCTGGGTCAACGTAGGCTTGAAGATTTTCCGGCTCAAACTGGCGGAGTATCCGAGTAGCTACGCGAGTTGTAGTTTCGGGAGCTTTAACCACAACCAGGTACTTACCAGCATTCAGGCGGTTGCGGTAAGGCAAAGCATCGCCACTCCCAACTACCAAACCAACACCGCCGCCGACAAAAATACTACCCAAAGCACCGGAGGCTGCGCCCAGAATACCACCAATGACATGATTACCAAATGCTCCTGCCCAGTGAAAAATTTCTATCCCAGTACTCAAGTTGAAGACAAACCCGGCGATAAATCCAAAGGGTATGAGCCAATAAGCCATCAGCGTTGATTGCTTTTTAGCCTGCTCGTTAGGATCGATCAAGCCAAATTCATCAGCACTTTTGTATCCTCTACCCAGGATAGTCACCTTATCCATAGGTAAGCCTTCTTTTTCTAGAGCGGAATAAGCTGCTTCTGCTTGGATGCGGTCTTGTAGTACGGCGACGAGATAATTCATAGTGATATCGTTAGATGATGCAAAAGATAGCCTTAATTAACAGCCTATCAGTGTCGCTACAGCAAATCCTCTACCCGGATTGGGATGTGAAGCGCAAACGTACTATACAGATTTTGTAGGGTAGGGAGCAGCCCAAACAGACAAAGTTAAAAACTTTCAGGTAACAAGCCGTGTAAGAACACCTGATACAGTTAAAATGACCAACTGATGCGATCGCGCCACTGGTGGAAGTCATCAGATGCGATCGCTCTTGAGTCAACTGCCATCAATTAGCTGACTTTCAATCCTTGCTCCCTGTACACAATATCGCTCTTGGCTTTTCAAAAGTTTTGCGTACAGGAACTGATGATTTTTTACCTAGACCTACCTGCCAATCATGTCCAAGGTTCTTGTTTCTGACCCAATAGACCAAGTTGGAATCGACATCCTCTCCCAAGTTGCCCAAGTTGACGTAAAAACAGGTCTTTCACCCGAAGAACTGGTGCGGATCATGCCAGAGTATGACGCTCTAATGATTCGTTCTGGAACCCGCGTCACCAAGGAAATTATCGAAGCTGGCAAACAGCTAAAAATCATCGGTCGCGCTGGGGTTGGTGTCGATAATGTCGATGTCCCAGCTGCCACCCGTCAGGGGATTGTAGTCGTCAATTCCCCAGAAGGAAATACAATTGCCGCAGCAGAACACGCCCTAGCAATGATGCTCTCCCTCTCCCGCCATATTCCCGACGCAAATGCGTCTGTTAAAAGTGGTCAGTGGGATCGCAAAAGTTTTATCGGGACGGAAGTTTACAAGAAAACTCTCGGCGTTGTCGGTTTAGGCAAAATCGGCTCTCATGTCGCCACCGTCGCCAAAGCAATGGGGATGAAAATACTCGCTTACGATCCGTTCATCTCTGTGGAACGGGCAGAAGAACTAGACGCTCGTCTAGTAGAGTTGGATTTGCTGTTTCAGGAAGCAGACTACATCACCCTGCACATCCCGAAAACTCCAGAAACCACTCACTTGATTAACGCCGAAGCCTTAGCCAAGATGAAACCCACCACCCGGATTATCAATTGCTCCCGTGGTGGCATCATTGATGAAGTGGCTTTGGCAGAGGTTCTCAAAGAAGGCAAAATTGCTGGTGCTGCCTTAGACGTTTTCGAGACAGAACCGTTAGGCGAGTCGTCCTTAAAATCCTTGGGCAAAAATCTCGTCCTCACCCCCCACCTGGGAGCCTCCACAGCTGAGGCGCAGGTGAATGTCGCCATAGATGTTGCTGAGCAAATTCGAGATGTTTTGCTGGGGCTTCCAGCCCGTTCAGCGGTGAATATTCCCGGCTTGCGTCCCGACGTTCTGGAAAAACTCAGACCTTATCTGCAATTGGCGGAAACTCTGGGCAATATGGTGGGACAATTGGCTGGAGGACGGATTGACTCGTTGAATATCCGTCTGCAAGGAGAGTTGGCAACTAATCAAAGTCAGCCTTTGATAGTGGCAGCACTTAAAGGACTGCTTTCGCAGGCACTGCGAGAGCGGGTAAACTATGTGAATGCCAGCATTGAGGCCAAGGAACGAGGAATTCGCGTGATTGAAACGCGGGACGCCTCGATTCGAGACTATTCTGGTTCGCTGCATCTGGAGGCGCAAGGAACGCTTGGGGAGCATTCAGTGACGGGCGCTTTATTGGGAGATGGGGAAATTCACATCACCAGTATTGATGAGTTTCCGATCAACGTCCCCCCCAGCCCTCATATGCTGTTTACTCTGCACCGGGATATGCCAGGGATTATTGGAAATATCGGTTCCCTGTTGGGCAGTTTTAATGTCAATATTGCCAGTATGCAGGTGGGACGCAAAATTGTCCGGGGCGATGCGGTGATGGTGCTAAGCCTGGACGATCCCTTACCGGAGGGAATATTGAGCGAGATTACCAAAATTCCCGGCATTCGGGATGCTTATACGGTGACTCTTTAAACGATGCAAGGATTTTGGATGCAAGGATTTTGGATTAAAGGTTTACTCGTTAATCCTCAGGTTGTGTGGTTCTAACCCGTTACCTAAAATCTAAAATCTAAAATCATCGGAGGCGGAGAAACTCCTTCGCCCCCGCAAAATCTAAAATCCAAAATAGATATGGCGAACACCTGGTGGGAAATTCAAGTTTTGGGCGACCCAGCTTTGGAAGATTTAATCTTCTGGAGGCTGGACAAATTTGGCTGTCGTGGTACTTCCAGTGAGGTAAAAGGACATTCCAGCTTGGTGTGCGCTTACTTATCTCCCCTTGATGCAAATCTGCTGGATTTGGCGGCGCTGTCTCTGTGGTTGCGTCAGGATGCATTGATGGTGGGATTGGCAATGCCGATGACCCATTGGCATTTGATTGATGAGGAGGATTGGTCGAGTAGCTGGAAGCAATATTGGCAACCGCAAGAAGTAGGCGATCGCTTACTTGTCTACCCGGCTTGGCTCCCTCCTCCAGAACAGTCAGAACGCCATACCCTGCGCCTCGATCCCGGTGCAGCTTTTGGCACAGGCACTCATCAGACAACTCAGCTGTGTCTAGAGTCGTTGGAAATGCGCTTGGGTGGCGACCAAGAAGGGGTTACAGTGGCTGATATTGGCTGCGGATCGGGGATTCTCTCGATTGCCTCTGTGTTGTTAGGTGCCGAAAAAGTTTATTCCATAGATATCGATCCGATGGCGGTGCGAGCCACGCGCAGTAATCGGGAACTTAACAAGATTAGCCCCCAGCGTCTGATTGTAGAGCAGGGTAGTATCGACCGCTTAATAAAAATGAGCGATGAGCCTGTCGATGGCATTCTCTGCAATATTTTGGCAGAGGTGATTATTGACTTGATCCCGCAAATGACTGCGATCGCTAAACCTTCTAGTTGGGGAATTATTAGCGGTGTTTTGCTAGAGCAAGCCAAACCAATTGCGGATACTTTAGAACAACACGATTGGATTGTTGCCACTCTCTGGCGACGGCAAGAATGGTGCTGCTTTAATATCAGGCGTTCTTGAATTGTGCCTGTAGCAGCCCCAGTGATTCTCAAGTTGATTTCGGGAACACTAACATCAGTTGCTTGGTGTTAGTCTATGTCCCGTCTCAACAATCGCGCTTTTGAAATCCTGCGTGCTGAAATTACCAAATGTGCCGGGAATGACCCATTGAGTAAAATAGAGCAAAGCCTTGTAGTTAGGGAGTTACAATTACTGCAAAAGCAACAAGGCTCCCCTGCATCTTTAGAAGAACTACAACAAATAGTCGTCACCACTTATCCAAACTTCAGAGAGAAGGCGCTGAAGCAATCCGCAAAAGCTAATCGCTCGATAGGTATTTTAGATGTAATTAAACTAGCTGCTATACTGGTAGTCTTGCTAGTCTTAGGATCGGGATCGCTTGTCTTAGCCATCCTGCTGTATCCTACAAACGATCAGCCAGTAGCGCAGAATGCTCTCCTGAGCAATGAAGAAAATTATGAATTAGCGATCGCACTCTTAGAACAAGCAGAAGAATTAATTAACCAAGCCAGTACAGCAGCAGATTTGGCATTGGGTGAAGAAAAACTAAACGCAGCAAAAAAACATATTGATGAACTGCCAGTTTCGCATACAATATCTTCGCCGCAATACTCTTACAGGCGCAAAAAGGGTAGGCGCTATGTTAGCGGTTACAATACGCAGACAATAGAGGACGAGCAAACTGCCTCGATTCGCTCTAGATTTGAGCAGGTAAAAAACCAACTTTCTGAACAAAAACAGGTTCAGGGACGCACCAAAACTTTAATTAAAGGTGCCAAACAATTTGCCTTTGCAGCTGCTAAACTTGGACAAAATGCACCTCATACAGCAGATAAATGGCAGCAAATTGAAACTTTGTGGTACAAAGCAATTGAGCAGCTGCAAAACATTCGCGTAGATGACGTTGACTACGTGGAAGCGCAAAAATTACTAGCAACGTACCAAACCAACTTAGGCACTGTGCAAACTCGACTGAAAGCAGAACGCGAGTCACAAGAAGCTTTTAAATATGCTCAAGAGCAAATCCAAGCTTTGCTGGCTTCTATCCCTAAGGATGGTTCACAGGTGAATCGCAACCAGATAATTAGCCAGATGCAAGAAATTATCAATCAGCTGCAAACGGTTAAATCTGGGACAACCACCTATTCAGAAGCCCAAAACCTGCTGCAATCAGCACAGAAGAAACTCGCTGCTGCTCGAAAATAGCAATGAGCGGCGCGATCGCACACTCAGATAAAATGTAATTAATATTCCTTGCTGACAGCAGAAGGCTGGCGTACCATGCGTGATCCTGATTTTACAGATGCTTTACAATGGACACCTGATGCCAAAACAAAGCTGAAAAATATTCCCTTTTTTGTCCGCACTCAGGCGAGACAACGGATTGAGCAGCTAGCTCGTGCTGCTGGTTCGGATATTGTCACGGTTGAGTTTGTTGAGCAAGCAAGGGTCGAATTTGGACAGTAATAAAGTAATTCAGCTTGTCTATAGCAATCCTATTTGAGTTGTGACTACCTTTTAAATCAACCGCCCAGGCGCGGCCGGCAGAGGAAAGGGAGAAGTTCATAAATGATTTAGGACTGCTATATAGGGTTTCTCAGTTGGGTGGAATATATGGAGGTTCTGACGTTCGAGCCACCTTGGTAAGGACATGGCAATGCCATGTCCTTACAGATGTGTAACACCCAATCAAGAATTGCTATAGTAGCATGGCACTAAGTGGATATACGAAATAAATTACACATCAAATCCTATTGAAAGCCTGATGTAGCAAGGCAAGTTTGTGTAATTAATTCTGCACAGTTACTTATAGAGTAATGACTACCTAATCAACCTTCCTCTAAATTCATTGCCGATAAAATAGCCTGCTGACTCACTGTTTTGTAAACTGTATCTAAATATTGCATTACTGGCTGACTAGAAGCTGAATTGGAACCTGATGATAAAGGAATAGGGCCTAAAACATCTAATATTGTGTCGTTGCTTGGTGGTGCAATTACAACTAAGGAAGACTCTAGAGGCTCGTTGTATTGCCAAAATTGCTCAATTTTAAGCGGGGTTACTGTTCGAGTTAGCGGCGATGTTTCCGCAGTAATTTCTGTTTCAGAAGTTTCATCAGCCCCACGTCGCAATTGACGTAATGTGTCGAGTATTTGTTCTTTGGTACGTCCGCGCAACTGGAAGATTACAAAGGGGTCTTCGCTGAAGCGATCACCTAACAAATAATATACTGCTCCAATATGTTTGCAAGGATTAGCCGGATCGGGGCAAGAACATTTACTGTGGATATCAAACTTGGTCAACGGAAACAAGCTTATACCATTTGCAGTAAACACTTCTTCAATATTTTGTGGCATTTCTCCAGCCAACAAACGAGCTGAAAAAATTGCCCGCTGTGACATAGTTTCAATCACATACTCCCATTGCTCGTCGCTAAAAGCATCCAGCGATAAAACAACTTTATATGGTTCAGGCGCAGTTCCTTGCACTCTAGAAACCACCTTGTGACCGCGAAATTCTAGGCTTAAAACTTTGCCTTCTCGTGCATATATTCGCGCCCGTTCCAAGCGACGCCGCCAGCCAAAAGACTCTAGTAAATCTAGCCACCGTTGCGCCCACCATTCTCGACTTTGTTGAATATCGTAATTTGTCATTTTGTTTTACTCCTGTTGTTCTCTCATTTCCTCAGCCTGGGAACGAGAATTGAAGGCTGTAAAGGCGGATGAGAGTTTGTGCGGTTGCGAGTTTAGAGGATGTCTGGAAAGTCATAATCAAGACGCTTAGACGGTAAGATCCCCCTAAATCCCCCTTAAAAAGGGGGACTAAGACTTGATTCTCCCCCTTCTCTCTAGCGCAGCGGCGCGTTAGCGCGGGGACTGGGGGATCTAGCTAACTTTTGACGGTTCTGGGACATCCTCTTAGCCGTTCAGCATTTATTCATCATCAATTACTGCACTGCGGTCAAGTAACAGTAAGTTGCGGAGTTGGTCGGTATCTAGTTCTGTTAGCCACTGTTCGCCAGCACCAACAACTTGTTCCGCCAGCGCTTTCTTACTTTCAATCATGTCATTGATTCTTTCTTCCAGAGTACCTGTGCAAATAAATTTATGCACTTGAACATTACGAGTTTGACCGATACGAAATACCCGATCTGTTGCTTGATTTTCTACTGCTGGGTTCCACCAACGGTCAAAGTGGAAAACATGGTTAGCGCGTGTCAAGTTAAGACCTGTACCACCAGCTTTTAGAGATAGAATAAATATTCTGGGGCCTTCCGGGTCGTTCTGGAATCTGTCTATCATTTCCTCCCGTTGTTGTTTGCGGGTTCCACCATACAAAAACAATGTTTCCCAGCCAAGTTGTTGTTCTAAATAAGGCTGAAGGAGTTTTCCCATTTCGGCGAATTGAGTGAAAATCAAAGCGCGATCGCCTTCTGCTAAAGCCTCTTCTAGCATCTCTTCTAGCCGCTGAACTTTACCAGAACGACTGCGAAAAGATAAATCTTTAGTTTCGCCTGCTGATTTTAAGAATTGTGCAGGATGGTTGCAAATTTGCTTCAGTTTTAGCAATAAAGCTAAAATCATTCCCTTGCGTTGAACACCCTCGGTTTCTTCGATTTCAGCAAGAGACTCATCTACCAGTTGTTGATAAAGTGCAGCTTGTTCTGATGCAAGTCCGCAGAATACATTCATTTCCTGCTTTTCTGGCAAGTCTTGAATGATTTTGCGGTCGGTTTTAAGACGACGGAGGATGAAAGGACTAACAAGCGATCGCAATGTCTGCAACGATGCTGTATCCCCATATTTCTCAATCGGTAAAGCAAACCGCCGCTGGAAGAAATCCCGCGTTCCCAAATACCCAGGATTGAGAAAATCCAAAATTGACCACAGTTCAGCTAATCGATTCTCTACTGGAGTTCCTGTCAGCGCAAACCGAAAACCTGCTTTTAGCTGACGTACCGCTTGCGATTGTTTCGCCTGGGGATTCTTAATATTTTGGGCTTCATCCAATACCACCCCTTGCCAAGAAACACTTTGCAGGTCTTTAGCATCTCGAAATGCGAGAGAATAACTGGTAATTACCAAACTTTTCCCTTTGATTGCTTTGGTAAATGTTTTCCCTTTGGCGCGTTTATCTCCGTGGTGGACTACAACATTCAAAGTCGGGGCAAATTTCTTAACTTCTCGCTCCCAGTTACCCAACACCGAAGTCGGGCAAATTAGCAAAGTTGGTGCTTCTAATCTCCCTTTTTCTTGCAAATTTAGCAAAAATGCGATGTATTGAACCGTTTTTCCTAGCCCCATGTCATCCGCCAGACAAGCGCCCAAGCCCCAGCGCTCCATGAAGGAAAGCCAGCCCACTCCGAGGGCTTGGTAAGGGCGCAACTGACCTTGGAAGTTGGCGGGAGGCGCGATCGCTTCCACTTTCTTGTTATCTGTTAAAGTCGTCAACAACTGTTCCAGAGGCCCTGATGCCTCAAAGCTAACTACCGGAAGTTTTTCAACAAGTTTGGTATCGCCACTGCTGAGGCGCACAGCGTCCTCTAAAGAGAGAGAAAGTTGATCTTTCGGTGTCGCCAACAGCGCCGCCGCTGCTTTAACTTCTGAAGGTTGCAGTGCAATCCAATCGCCATTCACTTGTACAAGTGGACTTTTGAGGGCTACGAGTCGGTCAAATTCCTGTTTAGAAATTGTGCGATCGCCTATAGCTAATTCCCACTCAAAATCTAGCCAACTTTGTAACCCTGATTGACCTTTTCCCGGTGTCGCACTGGAGCGAATTTTTAGCCCCAAGCGCCGATTTTCTCCCTCAACAGGTGTCAGACTGGGCGGCAAAATTACCCCCAACCCGCTGTCAGCTAGCCGCCATGCGCCAGCCTTGATAAACTCATACACCTGAATTGGTGTCAAGCGACAAAACTGCGGACGGCGGTCGTGCAAGCTGGCTTCTATGGGAGGATATATTCGGGAAGCCAACCCTAAACCGCCAAGCAAAGTCTCTTGAGGATGCTCAATTGTCCGACCTTTGAACACTCCTCGCTGCAAGGAATGGTTCCAAATGGTTTCTGCATCCACCAGAAATTCTGAGTTATCAACTGCTTGCAGAAAGTAATCCAAAGTCCAGTTTTCCTCACCTGATGTCGGTGGTTGGAGAACCAAACAGGTGCGAAACAGATTCTGCTCTGGCGCTAAAAAAGTGTAAGATTCCCCGTTAGCGATCGCTCTAGAAACTAAATGGTTCTGCACGGGCGCTATCCAATCTTTGAGCGCCGTTTCCAGCTTTCCTAATCCCGTCGGTGCGTTCAGGGTATCAGATGTCGTTGATAGAGCGCCTAACCATTCTCTAACCGCAGGTTCTACTGCACTTAAGTTAGGATTGCCAACACGCAACCTCACAATCGTGTCTATCATACTACTCAAGAATCCCAACAGTAACTCCTGTGGTTCTATCGGCAACTGTACCGATTTTGGATTGGGAATTGGGAATTGGGAATTGGGAATTGGGAAAGAGGTATTCGGGAAAGTTTCCTTGTCCCCAGTCCCCAGTCCCCAGTCCCCAGTCCCCAACCCCCGATACGTGCGACAAGTAGATGGCATCAAAGCGGTAAACTTTTCTAAACGCTCCCGATCTACTGCACTATCCAGCAGGGGTTGCCAACGGGCGACGATGGTATCATTTTTTTGCCGCTCTAGTGCGGGCAAAAACTTGCACCGAGCCAGAAGATCCAAAACCCATCGACCAATATGCGACCAAAAGCGCAATTCTCCCCCCACGAATGTGTCAGATGCTTTCAAAGAGCCAAGGGGAAGCGCTTGCAAAAATTGCATTGCTTGCAAAGGGTTAAGACACAGCCCCTCAACTTGCCAAGGGTGTAAAAATAGAGGCGGCGTGTCCCCATTTTCTGACACCATTTTGGTAGACAATACGGGATAAACTGGTTCGCCTGTCTCCCCTGTTTGGGTGGGGAGAGCTAGTATACAATGCTGCCATTTCTCATCCGCAGTACGATTCTTTTTGCTTTTGGTTGCCGATGTTTGGACAAATTTCTCAATATCAAAATGGGGCGATTCTCCTCCCAAGACACTGCGCGATCGCAAGAAAGATATCAATTCCGCCTGTGTCATCGCCAAAGGATGAAATGGTATCAAATCTGTTTTATAAGACCCATCTGGCGGAATTGGTCGCCAAGTTTCTCCCCAAACAAATAAATAACTATTCTGAGATTGAAGTAGCCAACTACCGTGTAAAACTGCCATGATTTAAAATTTAATTTCTTGATTTCTAACTTAAATCTCTATCCAATTATTTTAGGTAGACTATCTAACAGCTACCTGATAAATTATAAATTTTTAAATTAAATTTTTACATAAGAGATAACATATTTTCCAAAAATTATGAATATTAATTTGCCCTGGCAGAAAAGTTTAAAAAATGGAACAAAAGTAAACTTAGACCGGATGCGCCTAAGCGAACAAAATGCGGTCAGGGCGTTATTGAACCAAATCATTATTGAGGATCAAACGTATCCACAAAATCAACCTCTATCCGAAGTAGAATTTGCTGCCTACTGGATGACTCACGATGCTTTTGTCGTCAAAGCTGCCGATGACGAAACCGCAGCAACGCCGGAGGAAATTTTGGGAGCTTTCTATCTAAAACCCAATTTTCCCGGACGGTGCAGCCACATCTGTAATGCTGGCTTTATTGTACAACCATCTATGCGGGGCCAAGGCATTGGGAGGTTGATGGGACAGGGAATGCTAGAAATTGCCACCCTTCAAGGTTACACGGCGGTGATGTTCAATTTGGTCTTTGCAAACAACACTCCATCCATCCAGTTATGGGAATCCTTGGGATTTCAGACAATGGGGCGCATTCCGGGTGCGGCGCATTTATCTGATGGACGGGTGGTAGACGCACTGATGATGTATCGGCCATTAGTCATTAGGCATTAGTTCAGTCAAAAGTCGTCAGGTTGTCCGGTTGTCCGGTTGGAAGAAGCTGACAACCTTCAAACGCTAACAGACAACTGACAACAGACTAAAAGCACCAATATTATACAAATGCTAGGATTGCGAAAGATAAAGAAAAATGATGAAAGGACAAAGTACCACATGGTAGAACTAGACAAGTCAATATCCTTTGATGGACGGGATATTCGACTGAAAGTCGGGTTGTTTGCCCCACAAGCAGGGGGTTCAGTTTTGATTCAGTCAGGAGATACGGTAGTTTTAGTCACGGCGACTCGCTCAACCGGCAGAGAGGGAATTGATTTCCTGCCTTTAATAGTAGATTACGAAGAAAGGCTTTATGCAGCAGGTCGCATTCCCGGTGGTTTTCTGAGACGGGAAGGGCGGCCGCCGGAAAAGGTGACACTGACAAGCCGTTTAATTGACCGTCCCCTGCGTCCGTTGTTTCCTTCCTGGTTGCGAGATGACCTGCAAGTGGTAGCAACGACACTTTCTATGGATGAGCAAGTACCGCCGGATGTACTAGCGGTGACTGGCGCTTCGATTGCCGTGTTGTTGGCAAAAATTCCCTTCCTGGGGCCGATGGCGGCGGTGCGTGTTGGTTTAGTAGGCGATGATTTTATTATCAATCCTACTTATGCAGAGATTGAGGCGGGGGATTTGGATTTGGTAGTGGCAGGTTCCCCAGAAGGTGTGATTATGGTGGAAGCTGGAGCCAACCAGTTGCCAGAGCAGGATGTGATTGAGGCGATTGATTTTGGCTATGAGGCGGTGCGCGATTTAATTCAGGCGCAGCGAGAGCTTTTAGCAGAACTGGGTATAGAGATGGTGCAAGAGACACCGCCGGAATTAGACCCGACGCTAGAGAATTTTATAAGCGATCGCGCAACAGCTCAAATCAAAGAAGTCTTATCTAAATTTGACTTAGATAAAAACCAGCGTGATGCTCTCCTAGACGAGATCAAAGAGACGCAAATCACCAGCGCGATCGCCCAATTACCTGAAGAAGACCCGATACGAGTTGCCGCTTCCGAAAACTCTAAAGCAGTTAGCAACGTTTTCAAAGGTATCACCAAAAAGATGATGCGCCGTCAGATCATCGAAGACGGCGTTCGCGTAGACGGTCGCAAACTTGATGAAGTGCGTCCTGTCTCCTGTCGCGTCGGTCTGTTACCTACTCGCGTTCATGGTAGCGGTTTATTTAACCGGGGACTGACCCAAGTATTATCTGTTTGCACTCTTGGAACCCCAGGCGATGCCCAGGATCTCGCAGATGACCTGCACCCAGAAGATGAAAAACGCTACTTGCATCACTATAATTTCCCGCCCTATTCTGTAGGGGAAACCAAGCCGATGCGCGCTCCTGGTCGTCGGGAAATCGGTCACGGAGCGCTGGCAGAACGAGCCATCGTGCCAGTGTTGCCGCCGAAAGAAGAATTTCCCTATGTGATTCGGGTAGTATCGGAAGTGCTATCTTCCAATGGTTCAACCTCGATGGGTTCCGTGTGCGGTTCCACCCTCGCTTTGATGGATGCTGGCGTGCCAATTACTGAACCAGTCAGTGGCGCAGCAATGGGTTTAATCAAAGAAGGCGACGAAGTTCGCATTCTCACAGATATCCAGGGAATCGAAGATTTCTTGGGCGATATGGACTTTAAAGTTGCAGGCACTGAGAGCGGCATCACGGCTTTGCAAATGGACATGAAAATCAGCGGGTTGCCCTTAGAGGTAATCGCCAAAGCGATTGAGCAAGCCAAGGGAGCGCGGCTGCACATTCTGGAAAAAATGCTGACGACAATTGAGAAGCCGCGTACCGAAATGTCGCCGTTTGCGCCTCGCCTGCTGACAATCAAGATCGATCCAGACTTGATTGGCATGATCATCGGGCCCGGAGGCAAGATGATTAAGAGTATCACTGAAGAAACTGGTGCCAAGATTGATATTGACGATGATGGCACCGTAACGATTTCTTCAGTGGATGGCGAGAAGGCGAAAAAAGCCCGCAACATTATCCAGGGTATGACGCGGAAGCTGAACGAAGGAGATGTCTATGCCGGTCGCGTTACCCGTATTATCCCGATTGGTGCCTTTGTGGAAGTGCTTCCCGGAAAAGAAGGCATGATCCACATTTCTCAACTGGCTGACTATCGGGTTGGTCGCGTAGAAGATGAAGTAGCTGTCGGTGATGAAGTGGTTGTCAAGGTGCGAGAAATTGACTCAAAGGGTCGGATTAATTTGACGCGCTTGAATATTCACCCCGATGAAGCAACAGCAGCCCGCGAAGCGGCGGCGAACCGTTAATAGCAGATAGAACAAAGCTCGGTCTGTTACAGACCGAGCCGCAGTATTTGAGGTATTAGTTTTCAACAACTGCCTTACTCTATCTCATGCCTTTGGGCAGAATCGCATTATCTAAGGCAGCATCCTCTAAGTTAGCATTCATCAAGTTTGCCTCACTCAGGTTGGCACCGCTCAAGTCTGCTTGCTGGAGATCCGCACTATTGATAAATGCGGCAGTCATATTAGCCTTTTCCAGATTAGCCGCTGTTAAATCAGCACCTTCCAGGTTAGCTTTGGACAAGTTTGCGCCTTTCAAATTAGCCCCTCTCAAGTCAGCTCCGGCCAGGTGAGCGCTTGCCAGATTTGCCTGTGTTAAGTCGCAGCCCTTACATTGTTTAGTTTCTATCAACTGTCTGACATGGGCAGGATTTTCTGCGCGAACCGGAGCTACTAAGCTTAAGGGAAGTAGAAGTGCTGCGGTTGCTAAAATTGTCAGTTTCATATTTTTTACCTGCGCTATTTTATTAATTCTTTATTTTTGTTTCTGATATAATCTTATGTTTTACGATTATTCCAGAGCATCCTGCATTAGGTTGAACCTGTGGGGTGAATCCAGAGGAAAGCCTGGAAAAAATTTTTGAAGTAATACCTAAGAGATAGAAGGGGGGAAAAAAAGAGCAAAGCCTCGCCTATAGGGGCATACGCTACTCTTTGGGAACCCCGGTAAGCATCAAGGCGATCGCGATCGGATCTATTAATGTATAAAATTGATCCCCTTAAAGGCAGAGGTTCCCCCGCGCCGTACTAAACTGGAGGTTACAGTTTTTAGCATTGTGAACTTGGCTGAGCTACCTGTGCGGAAAATAGTTATTGCTGGTAATTGGAAAATGTACAAAACCCAGGCAGAGAGTCTGGAGTTTTTACAAGGATTCATGTCCCACCTGGAAGAAACACCTCAGGAGCGGGAAGTCGTTATCGCGGCTCCCTTCACCGATCTGAGCATCCTATCGAAAAATTTACATAACAACCGGGTGCTGCTATCTGCCCAGAATATCCACTGGGAGCAGGAGGGAGCCTACACAGGTGAAATTTCCGGTTCCATGCTCACTGAAATCGGTGTGCGCTACGTAATTGTCGGTCACAGCGAACGGCGGCAATATTTTGGCGAAACCGATGAAACAGTGAATCGGCGACTCAAAGCAGCGCAGCGCTGTGGTCTAACGCCGATTCTCTGCGTCGGTGAAAGCAAAGAACAACGAGAGAATGGTGAAACGGAATCCCTGATCACCACTCAACTTAAGAAAGGTCTTGTTGACGTTGATCAGCAGAACCTAGTTATCGCCTACGAACCCATCTGGGCAATTGGCACTGGCGACACCTGTGATTCGCCGGAAGCTAACCGGGTAATCGGTCTGATTCGCAGTCAGTTAAAGAATCCTCATGTTTCGATTCAGTACGGTGGCTCGGTAAAGCCTAACAATATTGATGAAATCATGGCGCAGCCAGAAATTGATGGTGCGCTGGTGGGGGGAGCGAGTCTGGAGCCTGAGAGTTTTGCTCGGATTGTGAATTATAAGTAGTAGTCATTAGCTAATGGCTAATGGCTAATGGCTAATGGCTAATGGCTAATGGTCATTAGTCCTTAGCCATTAACAAACGACGAATGGCTAAGGACTAATGACTAATGACTGCGGATTTTTGACAATCAGGGGAAAAACCTTTGAGTGGGGAAAGCGCACGTATTTGATGGGCGTGTTGAATGTAACGCCTGATAGTTTTAGTGACGGGGGAGACTTCAGAGCGATCGCTTCTTCCCTGGCGCAGGCTGAGCATCTGATAGCGTCTGGTGCAGATATTCTCGACGTGGGAGGACAATCGACTCGACCAGGAGCCGCCCAAATCTCTTTAGAAGAGGAATTGCATCGGGTGCTGCCAGTTGTGCAGGCACTACGAGAAGGCGAAAGACAAGATAAACAAATTGATCCAACCGATCCCCCCAGGGAAAATCACGCGATGTTTTGGGAAGAACGGGAGGTTGGGGGAAGAACCAGTAATGGTTCAACTCCCTCATCAATCTCCCCAAACATCGCTCCAAAATCCTCAGTGGTGATTTCGGTGGATACGACGCGCTCGGATGTAGCACGGGCTGCGATCACATCTGGGGCAGATATGATCAATGATATTTCCGGCGGGACTTTCGACCCTCAGATGTTCCCCACCGTAGCAGAGTTAGGCGTACCGATTGTGTTGATGCACATCCGGGGAACGCCTGCGACGATGCAGCAGATGACAGATTATCAGGATTTGATGGGGGAGATCGGGCAGTTTTTGGCAAGCCGAATAGAAAGCGCGATCGCGTCTGGCATTGACCGCCAGAAGATTATCATTGACCCAGGTATCGGCTTTGCCAAAACTTACGAGCAAAGCCTAGAAATCTTGCGTTCCTTGCCGATGTTGCGTTCTTTGGGCGTGCCGATTTTAGTGGGGCCATCCCGTAAAAGTTTTATCGGGCGGATTTTAAATCAACCCGATCCCAAAGCCAGAGTTTGGGGAACTGCGGCGGCTTGTTGTGGAGCGATCGCGAGTGGTGCTGATATCCTGCGAGTACATGACATTCAACAAATGCACGATGTCTGTCGCGTCGCCGATGCCATATTTAGAATTAAAAATTAATAAAACTTTTTTAATTCTAAATTACTTATTGCCATTGCTGCCATTGCTGCCATTTGGTACGTCAGTCTCCGTTCCCATCAGCTCTCCCAGTGCTTCGCTCATAGCTTTCGGGTCCATAAACAGAATCTTGGAATTTGGAGATTCGCCTAATCTATAGTTAGCATCGACAAATCTCTGAGCCAGATAAAACTGCAAAACTTCCTTACTATTAGCTTGCGATCGCAAAGCTTGAGAAATGCGGTTCATATACTCCGCAGCGCCCTCAGCTTCCAAAATTGATGCCCGTTTTTTAATCTCAGCTGCCCGCTCCTGCTCCATCGACTCTAGCACCGTCTGAACTGGCATAATATCCAGAACTTCCACACGAGTGACTTTCACGCCCCAAGCGTCAGTCACATCATCCAGCTCCGCCAGCATTGCCTGATTAATTTCTTTTCTAGCTGAAAAGGTTTGCTCCAACTCCATCTGACCAACTTCAGTTCGCAACCGGGTCAAAACCAGATTTTTCAGCGCGTTTTCAATATCATCAATAGCGTAATAAGCTTTCTTGAGATCAAAAATCTGCCAATACAACACAGCATCGGCTATCAGAGAAACATTATCTCTGGTAATGGCTTCTTGAGGTTCAATGTCTAAGACCCTCTCACGAGTTGTCTCTTCCACTACAATTGAGTCCACAAAAGGGATGATGAAGTTAAGACCAGGTTCTAGTTTGCGATGGAACTGACCCAAACGCTCTACCAAAGCTTGATTACCCTCATTGATAATTTTCCCAGAACCCACTGCTGAGCCGATAATCAGTAGGGCTAGGGGAGCAAGAATTGTGATCGGGTCCATGACTTTTGTTTTTTCCTCAAAAAGCTACTTTCCAAGTAGCTATTACCTTAATGGTAACGAAAGCAATGTGCAACTTTACGTTTTGCTTTGTTTGTCTTGTTCCTAGCCAAAGGCTAGGAATGCTTACCCTAAGGCTGGAGCCTCATATCAAGTTTGTTTGTCTGGTTCTCACTCAGAGAGTAGAAACGAGAAATTTCAATTTTGGCAAATAGGGATTTCAATCCAAAACTCCGCTCCTTGTCCAGGTTCTGAGAAGCATTTCAAGACACCGCCGTGCTTTTGGGTGATAATTTGGTAGCTAATGGATAGCCCCAAGCCAGTACCCTTGCCGACGGTTTTAGTAGTGAAGAAAGGATCGAACAAACGCGATCGCACATTCGCAGTCATTCCCGATCCATTGTCTTTTATTTTTATTACCACACTCTGAGCATTCAGCGCCTCGGTGCAAATCCGAATCTCCGGGGCTGGGGATTGGGGATTAGGGATTAGGGATTGGGGATTGGAAGAATTCTTACCCAGTCCCTTGTCCCCAGTACCCAGTACCCAGTCTGCAATCCCGACTTCCAAAGCATCAATAGCATTGACTAGGATATTCATAAATACCTGGTTTAGCTGCCCCGGATAGCACTCAACGAGGGGCAAGTCGCTGTATTCTTTAATCACCTGAATACCGGGACTTTCTGGCTTGGCTTTGAGACGATTGTGTAAGATCAGCAGCGTACTATCGATGCCCTCATGGATGTCTACAGGCTTCACCTGGGCTTCATCCAGACGAGAGAAGTTCCGCAGAGACAGGACAATTTCACGGATGCGCTCTGCCCCCAATTTCATCGAAGTTAACATTTTGGGGAGGTCTTCGAGTAGAAAATCGAGGTCAATTGTTTCGGCTTCCTCCTGAATTTCCGGCACCGGATGGGGATAGTGCTGCTGATATAGACTCAGGAGGTAGAGCAAGTCTTGAGTATATTCCTCGGTGTGGACAAGGTTGCCATAGATGAAGTTGACTGGGTTGTTGATTTCGTGAGCGACACCAGCAACTAGCTGCCCCAAACCGGACATCTTTTCTGACTGTACCAGTTGCAGTTGAGTGTGTTGCAGCTCTTTTAAAGTTTGCTCTAGCTGAGTAGTTTTGTATCGCAAGGCTTCCTCTGCGGTTTTTCGCTCAGTGATGTCCATCAGCAAGCCATCCCAGATAATATCGCCATTAGCTTGCAGTTCTGGACGGCTTGCACCTTGAATCCATTTCAGCTTTCCTGATGCTGTATACATTCGTCCTTCCCAGTACCAAGGTTGGAGCGTTTGTGCGGATAGCGCCACAGAGTCTTTATGCTCTTGGAGGTCATCGGGATGGATTAGATTGTAGACGAGGGAAACATCACTCTGGGCGGCTTCTGGCTCCAGTTCATACAATTCTCGGCAACCGGGACTCATGTATGGGAAAGATATCAAGCCATCCGGTCGCAGGAGGAATCGATAAATCATTCCTGGCATATTCGCGGCTAGCTTTTGTAATTTTGCCTCAGTTTCGGACAATGCTTCTGTGGTTCGCTTATGCTCGATATTTAAAGCGATCGCATTCGCTACCGTGAACAGCCCTATCTGCTTCGCTTCACACAGCGGTTTAGTAAAGAACATTGCCATCACGCCTACCAGCTTTTCCTCTACCAAGAGGGGGTAGCCAGCGAAAGCAACCATTCCTTCCCGCTTCGCCCACTCTCGATCACTGATGCGAGGATCGTCTTGGACGGTGTTGCTCAGGTGTGGCTGGCGCTTTTGGGCAATCATACCGATTTTAAACTCGCCAACTCTCACTCGGCTATGGGGGCCGTCGATATGGGTGTACATTCCAGCACTAGCTTGCAATTCAAGTACATCCTCCTCCGAGTTGAGTATCCAGATCCGAGCAAATGCTGCATCAAGGTGTCGAACTATGGTTTCGGCACACAACTGAAGACTTTGTTGCAAAGTTGCCTTCTGCGTCAAAGCGAGGTGTACATCTGCTCGCAGCGCCTCCATGCAAAGCTGCGCCAACAATGCCTCTTCTGCTTGCTTCCGCTCGGTGATGTTTTGTGTCATCATCATGCCCGCGGTAATCTCTCCGTTTTCATTTCTCACTGGCAGAGTATGCACTTTGTAGATGCGTGAAGCAAAGCTATCGCCGCAGAAGCGCGAATCGCGATAAGGCACTTCAAAGACATTTTCGATGCCAGCCAGTGCGGCATGAAAATAAGGCTCTAGGAGTTCACTGGTTTCCGGCGTGAGTGTCTCGTGCAGGGTTTTTCCTTCCAAAAACTCTTTGTCTTTACAGCAGCCGACAACTTCTAAGTCTGTACCTTCAGCTAAGGTGTAGCGGCAGTCACTGTCAAATAAAACTACAGCACCATTAGGGAAGTTTTTGGCTATTGTGCGATAAAGTTCTTCACTTTTTCGCAATTGAGTCTCAATTTGCTTGCGTTCGGTGATATCTTCTGTAATTGCCAGCAAATACTCTGGTGTTCCTTGGGCATCTAAAAGCGGTATTTTCCGAGTGTGCAGTATTCTTAGCTCTTGATGCCCAGTCTGAATCTGCTCTTCGGGAATGTCTACCAGTTTGCCATTCCTCAACACTTCCCGATCGATGCTGGTGAAGAAATCAGCTTGTTCTTGTGGGAACAAGTCATAATCATTCTTGCCCAGCACGTCTTGTCTGGAAAAGCCGAGCAGTTCCTCGCAGGTTTTATTGCAGAACGCAAAGCGGAGATCGGAAGCATTCTTACAACAAACCCCGACGGGCAGATTGTCTAACACAGAGTTGAGAAATGTTTGGCTGTGCAAGAGAGCAACTTCTGCACGTTTGCTCTCGGTGATGTCTCTGCCGATGCCCGTTGTCCCCAAGACTAACCCAACTTCGTCATGGAGAACAATGGCGTTAAAACTTATATGGACAGGCTTGCCATCCGAGTGCAGTTGTACTGTCTCATACTGATAGTAAGACTGGGCCGCTAAAATCTTCTGATACACTTCCCAGCCTTGCTGTTGTTGTTCTGGCGGCTGAAAATCGGTGAAGGTATGCCCAATCATTTCTTCTGGTTCGTAACCCAGAATGCGCTTAGCGGCAGAGTTCACGAAAGTAAACCGCCCTTCTTGGTCGGTTGACCAGATTAGATCCTGCGACATTTCGACTAAATCGCGGTACTTTGTTTCACTTTGTTTGAGTGCTGTTTGGGCTATAGTGCGAGCTTGTGTAGCTAATACGCGCTCGGTGATATCGGTTTGCGCCCCGATGTAGTGAATTACGCGTCCCTTAGTGTCGCGGACTGGCGAAATCTTCAGCTCATTCCAAAAAGGTGTGCCGTCTTTGCGGTAATTTTTGAGGACGACTTGACAAGTGTTTCCTTCGCGGATGCTGGTGCTGACTTGCTCTATAGCGATGGGATCTGTATCTGCTCCCTGCAAGAACCGGCAATTTCTGCCGATAATCTCGTTGCGGGAGTAGCCTGTAATTTTTTCAAAAGCCCGGTTGCAATAAATGATGGGATTGTCGGGTAAGATAGCATCGCTAATGACGATACCTGTACCGCTATAGGCGATCGCTTGTTCTAATAAATACAGCAATGTTTCTACAGAACCACCTGGAAACGGCTCTTGCTGTTGAGGTAGTTCGGGCGGCTGATCTTCAGTCTGATTAGTAAGAAAAATATCTGAACTGGGAGTCATAGAACATTGGGGATAGGGAATGGGGTGGTGGCAGTAGTTTCCCGGTCGTCCGCCCGAATTGCGATCGCGCCCTTCGACAGCTATTGTTTTTTGCCGAACTGTTTGGATGCAGTATAGGCTAAACTCTCTTGAATATGTAAGCGTGATGCTACGGGAATTGTAACCATTTGCTATGTTGCTTTCCGTGAAAAACAGGAGAGGGTAGATATGGAAGACAAGGGACTGGGGACTAGGGACTGGGGATTGGGGACTAGGGACTAGGGACTAGGTAAGACTTTTTCCCAATTCCCAATTCCCAATTCCCAATCCCCAATCCCTAGTCCCCAGTCCCAATTCCCAATCCCCAATCCCTAATCCCCAATCTATGGCAGTGCAGATAAACTAAGCCAGGAAATAATACTTGCTGGTAGTTGCGTATTGAAGCGCAGAGGCATTTTTGGGGTAGAAAAAGATTGGGTGTAGGCGGGTGAGAGAAACGGTTCGTAAGTTGGGGCGGCTGGAGTTAGTTGTTTGACAAACGAGAGGCCGATCCCTTGGAGCAACTGACGCATAGGAGTAGCAACCATGCCGGTTCTTTCGTTAACCAGGGTACTTCGGGTGAGAACTTCGCCTTGGGAGCCGGGGCTAAAGTCGCTAATGCTTAAGTGAGTGCCACCGATGGCTGTGATCAAGTATTTGGGATTAGGTAGTTGCCTAAAAGGTCGCAGTTGATGGTTCAGTGCTGGGGTGAGGTTGTCATCTGTCCCAGTCAAGATTAAGGTGGGGGTGGCAACTTGGGCAAGTCCAGTTTTACCAAACAACTGTCCGATAACCGGGTTGAGCGCGATCGCGCCTGCTATCCGGCGATCGCGCAATTGCACTCTCTTTTCAGGTAAATCCGCAGCTGCACACTGCAACCAGTCTCCCCCAGATTTCAAAAGCGGGTTGCGATTTTTGCACACGGATCGCAATTCGTCTAGATTCAGTTCGGCTCCTGCCAAAGCTAAAGCTGTGTAACCGCCCAAGGAGTGACCGATGGCGGTGACTTTCTCGGTATTTAGCTTACCTTGTAGGGAGCCTGGTTTCTGGTTTAGCTTTTTTAACCGATCTAGCAAAAAACTAACGTCTTCAGGCGTGGCGATAAACTCAGACGCTGGTAGCAAGGGATTAAGTCCAGGCAACCCTACAGGGCTGCTGCCTAAATGCTCGGCAAAAAGTCGGCTGGCATTGCTACCAGGATGCTCGATGGCGGCGACGGTTACACCGTGGGATGCTAGATGACGGGCTAGGTAGCCTAAAAATGAGCGGTCAGCACCAAAGCCGTGAGAGATGACTACCAATGGGGTGTTGAGTTGCTGCGGTTTTGGTGAGGGAGACAAATCTTTCTTGTCTCCCTGATCTCCCGCTTTTGCCTCTCTCCTTATTACCTCTGGCAGTTCTTTCCAGACTGGGGCGGAGAATGAGTTTGCCCAGTAGAGATCGACGATGATTTTGCGATCGCGTCTTCGGTCGTAAAAACTCCGAGTTTGTTTATGCACTCTCTCAGAACCGAAAGCTGCTGGGTTAAAGGCTGGGCTGAAATTTTCCCCAGCAACAGTCAATTCCCGTTCTAAGAGCAAGCTTAAAGCTTTACTCTCCCAGTAGGGGGCGTTAAATTCAAGGACAATAGCGATCGCGCTTGAAGCATCTAAGGTTATCGTTTCGGCTGGGTATGCCTGCAAAAAGCTGATAACGCTTAAGCCGTTGCTTTGTTGCACAGCTAGACTCAAGGCAGCTTGCATTTTTTCAATGTTACTGTCGGGCAAAGCCACGCCGATTTTCTCGATTAACTCTTTTCCTACTGGCGATCGCAACAGGTCTTTAACTACTTTGTCTCCCAATTTGGGATCTAGCTGCAAGCTAGATTTGAGCGTTTCCCGAAATTGGGGAGTTAACAAAAGCTGGTAGTGCTTAAGCGTCCGGGGAACTTTCCCCGTTTTGGCAAATTCTTCTAAGTCGCTGACCGCTACTGACTGGTGAAATGGCCCCAAGCGCATTTTCACTCGTTCGGCGGCTAACACCGGATCGAGGCTCAATGAGAGTGCGATCGCTCCGCCAGAAAGCGCGATCGCTGCACTCAAGAAAATTCTTTTTCTCCAGCTTCCAGAAATTGCTTTCCCTGGACGTTTTGATCCGGTCTGGGTTTTTTGAGTCATTTGCCGTAACGCCCTACCACAAGACCAGTCAAGCTTTAACTTCATCATTACTCCTCTGACCAAAGAATTAAAAATGCCAAATTAAACATAAAAAAAGAACTATTTCCCTTTTTATTTTTAATTTTTAGTTTTTAATTTTTTCCAGTGCGGCTGTAAGAAGGATACGCGGGAGCCGTATAACCTTTCAACCCATTGGCAACTATACCCAAGACAGAGCCACCAGAGATTTTTAATCCATCTAGTGCTTTCATCAGCATAGTACGGTCTGTTTTGTCAATTCCCACAACCAGCACAGTACCATCTGTATTAGCAGCCAGAATGTTGCTATCTGCAAGACCGACCAGGGGAGGCGAGTCGTAGATAACTAAGTCAAAACGGGCTTGAAATTGCTCGATCAGATACTGCATTTTATCTGACGAGAGCAATTTTATCGGGTCTGAGGAATTTTGACCTGCGGTTAACACGAAGAGGTTCTTATCTGAGGGCGATCGCCCAATAGCATCATTAATACTCAAGTCTGTAGCGATGACATCCCCTAATCCACGCACGTTGGGTAAATTCAACCGAGTATGCAAACTCGGACGGCGCAAATCTGCGTCTACTAACAATACCCGTTGACCGATTGCTGCTGCTGCTAACGCCAGGTTAATCGCCACAGTAGACTTGCCATCTCCGGGTACAGCTGAACTAACTGCCAACGAAGTAATCGGTCTATTGGCACTAATTAAGCGAATATTTGTATACAGAGAGCGAAATGCTTCCAAGAATGGGGAATCGGTGTAAAAATTCAAGGAAGCTCTGCCATTGCCATTATTAACAAGATTGCCACCCAAACTTTCATTTAAACTACCTACCTCCGGTAAAGAAGCAAATTCCTTTTGTTTCTTGGGAAGTTTTTTGAGTTCTTTGGCGAAAGGAATTACCCCAAGTATTGGCAGTTTAGTTTCACCTTTTACATCTTCAGGGGTGTGGAATACTGTATTGAGGGCTTCTATCAGGAAACCCAGCCCGATGCTAAGAAGCGCACTCAAAACGATTGCGATCGCTAACTGTTTTTTAGTTTGTTTCGTAGCAACTGATAGCAGATTGCCCTCTTCATCAACTCGTAGCTGAGGATTTTCAATCAATTCCCAAGGCACTTCCTGCTGGGCAGCATCTAGCCTCAATGCTTCGCGTTTGGCTAAAAACTCCTTTAAATTCTGCGTCGCTACTTCTAATTTCCGTTGTAAATCTCCATACTGCCGGGAAACATCTGGCAATTGTTGAAGTTTTTGCTTTACCTGCCTTTCAGTTTGAGCAATCGTTTGGTAGCGATTCTCCAATCCTTCAAGTTGCCCAGCAACTTTTTTCAGAATTCCTTCGGCTTGTTGACGCAACAAATTTTGTATATTTTGTTGCCTTTCCCTTAAAACCTGAATAGGTGGGCTGTCTTCACGAAATTGGGGAGACATTGACGCAATCTCAGTTTCTAGCCCCTGTAGCTTTCCAATTAAGGTTTCATATGTCTTGGAATCTGTAGCTAAAACTCCGGTAGGATTCCCTTCTCTCAACTGTTTTTGCAGAGTAGCGTAAAACGCTCGCGTTTCCGCCAATTGTACTTGAGTATCTAATCGATCTTTCTCCAGAGCCAGAGCTTGCTGAAACAGCATAGTGTCTGCTTGTTCCGGATCGCTCACATTGTACTGCTGCCGCAATTTTTGCAGCTGTCCTTGCAGTGTATCAACTTGCCCCCGTAGCTGCGGGAGCTGCTGATTAAGAAAATCTAGTCCCTGTTTTAGACTTGACAGGCGCTCTTGTTTGCTGTACCTAAGATAAGTTTGAGAAAGTTTATCCAATATGAAATTTACTTTTTCGGGATTTTTATCTCGATAACTAACTTCTAAAATTTTTGTTCCATATTGCGTCCCATCTTTCTCATAATTAACTCTAAATATTAATAGCTTGGTAATCATGGAGTTATAGTTAATATCAGGATATTTTTTTTGCATATCCTTGATTACTGGTTCCATCAATTTACTACTAAGCAAAACCCTAATTTGAGTCTCGTAATCCAACAAACTAGATTTTTCTACTTCAATTTTTTGGATATCTGCATTATTTGTTTGAGAGGATAAAAATTGCTTTGCCAGTCTATCTTCAGCAGTGACAGGCTCAACTAAAATCCGAAATGAGCCTTCATACTCTGGAACAATACTTTTCGACTTCAAAACGATCGTGCTTCCAGAGATGGCAGTCAATACAATTGCTACCCCTGCCATAATTGGCAAGCGGCGACGCACAACTCCTAACAGCCACGCTAAATCTAACTTCTGTTCATCACCGTCGTCAGGTTTGACAGTGAGCTGTCCCGGCAATGATTGAGGCTGGTTTCCTCCGCTATTACGCCTATTAATAAACGCCTGTGAATCGTGTTCGGTATCCATTTAACAATTAGAGAAAGGTTAGCTACATAAAACCAGAAAAAAGACGCACCCGAAACACCCAAATTACTGCCTATCCAAGATTCCGAAGAGACTAAAAATGTTAAAGAAAGTAAAAACTTTCTCAATGGGTTCTAAAAATGTTCTCACGCTGTCACCAGTCTTAGCGCTACCAGAACGGCTGACTACAATAATGTCGTTTTCCCGTAGCAGTGGATTATTTTGCTCATTGATTCCTTGGGCTAAATCAATTTTTACTTTACTTTTCGACACCGTGCCGTCAGGATTGAGACGAATCAGATCAACAGCCTTGCGATCCGCCCTAGCATCGTTAAATCCTCCCGCAGTTAGCAAGGCTTGATTCAAGGTTGTATTGGGTGCAACCTCCACGACTCCAGGTTTTTTAACTTCTCCTACCACACTAACTTTAATAATACTGGGAGAAAAGCTAGTGGTTGCTAATTCTGTTACTTCTGCCGGGTTTACTACTGTTGCAGTGGGAACAATAATGGTATCTCCATCTTGCAAAATCGCATCTTGACTCACATCTCCTGTCTGCAATAGTTGCCACAAATTTATATCGATGAGTTGTTCAGTTCCAGATTTGGTGAGGCGACGTAGTTGGACGCGGCGCACATCAGCCAATGGCTTAATGCCGCCAGCCAAATCGATAGCCCGCGTCACGCTGGGAATTCCCAGCGTTCTTTGTTCTAGTGTTGTTTTTCCGCCGATGACGACATAAGATCCAGGGCGGTTAACTTCGCCTACCACAGCAACGGTGCGGGGTTTCTCTAGAGGTGGTGCAAACCGAGTAGTGGCTAATTGGCGTGTTTCTGCTAGGTTGACGGTGGTGGCTGTGGGGACATAAATTGAGTCTCCATCTCGTAAATTTAAATCTTGCCGCCTATCGCCAGTTTGCGCCAGTTCCCAAAGGTTAAGAGTGATGACTTGATCTTTACCTGACGCTGTTTTGCGGCGTACCTGAACCCGACGAAGATCGGCGGCTAGGGTAACTCCTTCCGCCAACTCAATTGCCTGGGTTACAGAAGGATATTGCAGCCCAGGTAAGGTTCCGACTCCTGCTGTCAGGGGAATTGTGAAGCCTCCGGGACGGTTTACTTCTCCCCCCACGCGAATATTTGCGGGACGCGGAGACAGAACGCTCATTGTAATGATGGGACGTTTGAGGAAGCGAAAGTATTTAGAGGAAATGATATTAGCCGCCTGTTCTACGGTTCGCCCTTCGACAGGTATAGTCCCAATCAGGGGTAGGTAGATTGTGCCATCTGCTAGAACTGTGTACTCGCCGCTAAACTGAGGAACCTCGAAGATATCAATGCGGAGGCGATCGCCTCCGCCTAATGTATAAGCTGCACCCGCTGGGACGGGGCTGGCATTAGGTTGTGCTAATGGTGCATTTGGCTGAAAACCGGGTACTTGCGCGTATGTTAAAGATTGGTAAGAAATGGTAAGTGTTGCCCACATTAAACTCGCACAACCACGGGTGAGTTGTTTAGAAAAACCTACATCGACCATACACAACCTACTTGCTTTATCCTTATTAATTTAAGCTTGACTTTCAATAAACTGCCAAGGCTAATATTTTTTACTTCATTCCTTATGTAAATTTACTGATAAATTACTGCAACCTATCCCCGGTCAGTATCTATGGGTTTATTAAGCTGATTATAATTTTTTTAGCTGGCAAGAAATTTGCAGATGTAATAAATTTAATATACCGTAAATTTATCTTTCGGGTATTTATATTCGGACAGGGAAAATTTAGCAGGTTCTTTTAACCAATAAAATAGGTATGAATACTATAACGTCAGAGCCTTTACTTCTTATCATTATTCTAAGCATGGTGGTTATTTATATTTTATTATTATTTAGCAATGCTAGTAATAATAAAACTTTTTCTGCCACTTTAGAAAAAGTTTTTATTATGCTGATGATATTTGCGATCGCTGGGGTAACGCTAAGTGGTTTTGATAAAATACACCCTAGAGCTTTGTATCTCGAAGGCAAAAAGCTTTTTTCTCTCATTTTACAAATTGGAATCTATGTTGTCGGCTTGTTTATTATATTTTACCGGCTAAGACACACCCTTAAAGATATTATCTTTGTATATTCAAAAATTATATTAAAAAATCCCTATTTCTGTCTTTTGATGTTACTTTTATGCCTGTCGGCTGCTTGGTCAGGAACCCCAGTATATACATTAAAAGCTAGCATGGTTTTTTTAGGAACCACGGTTTTTTGTATTTATGTTGGGAAACAGTATAAGTGGAAAGAACTGTTTGAATTATTACTATTTACCAACCAAATTATACTTGTACTGAGTGTATTTTACGCTTTATTCAGACCGTCAATCGGAGTAACTTCTAAAGGCTGGCAGGGAATTTTGCCCCACGGCAATGCTTTTGGCTTCTTGATGGCTCTGACTACGATCATGTTTTATTTGCAGTCAGTCCGCAAACCCAAGACTAAGGTGCAATCTTTGGGATTTGCTGCTTTAGCTCTTTATTCTCTCCAACGTTCAAACAGCGGTATGGGTAAAGTTTTAATGGTTTTATTGGTAGGTGTATTAGTAATTGTCCGGTTTATAAAAAAAATGCCACCTAGATTGGCTTTCGCCTGCATTATCTTTTTCATGGCTTTGGGAATTTGTCTGACTATTTTGGTAACGCAAAATGCAAAATTTATTATTGTAGATACTCTGGGGAAAGATTTGTCATTAACCGGACGTATGGACTTCTGGCCCCTGGTAATCGAGCATATCAAAGAAAATCCAATACTGGGTTATGGATACTTAGGATTTTGGCAATCTTGGCGAGGAGAAGCCGATCCTGCGGCTGACATCCTAGTAGTGAAAACCCAATTTAAGCCTGAGCATTCTCACAATGGCTTTTTAGACCTTACCGTAGACTTAGGTTTGGTAGGATTAGGTCTATTTTTCCTTTCTTTTCTCACTAATATTGCGTTATCAGTAAAGTACATGAAACGCAGTACAGACGTTGAATTAGTCATGCCCCTTCTACTTACTACGTGGGCAGTGATGACAAACATAACAGAAACGGGCTTGATGTCAATTACCTATGCGTGGATGTTTTATGTTTTAGCGACAGTTCGATTGTGTCTGGACTCTACAACGGAAAGTTGTAATGAACATCCCAGGCTGCAAGAACCGCTTCGCTAGTGCGCCTCCCCCTCTTGAAGAAAGCCACGCAGGAGCAGCCTCATAACAGGCATTCCCAGTCGGAGGCTGAGAACGAGAAAGGGTAAAAAATATTTTTTCAGCATAATTACGTAGGACATTTGTCTAATAATTTAATTTCAGCGTAATTACGTAAGACATTTGCCTAATAATTTAATAACATACGATTAAATTAATAGGCAAATAGCAGCTTTTGGAGGATTTATTTATGGATAGACCTAGAGACTATTATCAAGCTAACGGATACTATATTTTTAGAAATCTCATTCCTCAAAACATAATTGATAACCTCTTAAACGAATATGCGTCCAAGGTTATCACATCAAATTCTCCTTTTTTTAGGCAGTCAAGTAACCGCTGGCAACCTAATAAAATTAATGATTATGGATATTCCGAAGAATCTTTTCGCGATGTTCACGATTACCCAAAACATTCAACATTTACTGAATCAGCTAGAAAAATTTTTTGTTCGCAGCAAGTTAGGGAAGCATTAACTGAACTAACGGGTATTGAGGAACATAATTTAATGCAAACTATGTTGTTCGATATGAACACTGCTACCCCAGCCCATCAGGATTGGTACTACTTAGATTCTATGCCAAATGGTCATTTACTGGCTGGTTGGTTTGCCTTAGAAGATATTCACGAAGAAGCTGGTAGATTCTATGTTTTGCCAAAATCTCATCTAGTGGATTTTGAATTAACAGAAGATAAGAAGCTTTCTAATCGTTTTTATTTAGAAAAATTGAAGGGTTATATCAATTCTCATAAAGATGATATTAATGCGCCAGCTTTGAATAAAGGAGATGTACTTTTCTGGAACTCCAGAACCATTCACGGTTCTTTGGAAACAATTAATCCTAAGTATTCTAGAAAGTCTCTTACGGCACATTATTTGCCAGGGGTGTATGAATTTGGCAGCCGCAATGCCTCTTCTCCTAGTGCTGTAGAATATGCTACATACAACGGGATGAAATATCGGTTAATTCCTTCAATGTACAAAGAATATTCTCCGGCGGCCAAACTAAAGACGGATTTATTGCAGTATTTATGGGAGCAACCAAAATTGATGCAAACCGCCCAATTTGTGAGAAAAGCTTTGCAAGGTGCTAAAGCTAAATAAATGGATTTTTATAGCATTTGCTACATAAACTATGTAGTGCGACTTTTTATTCCCTAAAATATTGAAAAATTGTGATGTTAGATAAGCTGACTTTGGTAAGTCAAAAGTTTAGTCCTGGTTTAAGGAAGGTTGTCAGCAACATAGGTTGGCTGTTTGCCGACAAAATCCTCCAGATGGGCTTGAGCTTAATAGTAGGAATTTGGGTTGCTCGCTACCTTGGCCCTGAGCAATTTGGGTTATTTAATTATGCGATCGCATTCGTTGCACTCTTGGGGCCAATTGCCAATCTGGGCTTAGATACCATTGTGGTGCGCGACATTGTGCGTCACCCAGATAGTAAAAATGAGACGCTTGGTACTTCCCTCGCACTAAAGCTCTTCGGCGGTGGTGTAACAACTTTGTTGGCTTTTGGCGCAATTTCTTTGCTACAGCCCCAAGATAATTTAACTCATTGGCTGGTAGGAATTATCGCCGCTGGAACGATTTTTCAAGCTTTCGAGACTATCGACCTGTGGTTTCGCTCGCAAGTTCAATCTAAATATACAGTTGTTGTTAAAAATAGCGCTTATATACTTATTTGCGCTCTCAGAATTGTTCTAATTCAAACGCAGGCACCCCTAATTGCATTTGCCTGGGCGAGGTTTGGAGAACTTGCCTTAGCTGCGGTGGGGTTGGTGATGGTTTATCAAGCAAGCGGACAGGACTTAAAAGCGTGGCGCAGCACCCTCCCTCGTGCTAAGAAATTGCTCACAGAAAGCTGGCCTTTGATTGTGTCGGGAATTGCAATTTATGTGTATTCCACAATCGATCAGGTCATGCTCGGTTCTTTTAACCAAACAGTGCAATTGGGCATTTACGCCGCCGCAGTTAAGATATCGCAGATATTTGATTTCATCCCATCTATCATGCAGATATCTTTTTTTCCCAAACTCACTGAAGCCAAGGCTCAAGGAGAGAGCGAATACATCAAAAAATTTCAAGCATACTTTGATTTAACTTTAATTTTATGGCTAGTGGTAGCAATTCCAGTTTCTCTACTTTCTAATTATGTTGTTCATTTTCTATACGGCGATAATTACGCTGCTTCAGCTACAGTATTATCAATTTATGTGTGGGCGCAGTTTGGTAGTGGTTTTGGAGTTGCCAGAAATGCTTTTATTATGATTGAAGGCAAAGCTCACAACGAATTATATTTAACTTTTACAGGTGCCTCATTAAATATAATTTTAAACTGGTATTTAATCCCTAAGTATGGTGCAATAGGCGCAACTGTAGCAACTTTAATAACTTATTTTGTTGTCGCTGTATTGCTCAATTTCATAATTCCAGATTTAAAGCCAGTCGGTAAGTTTATTCTCCGCTCTTGCAACCTATATAAAGGTGTAAATAGAATTTTAGAGGTAGTGCGATGATTGAAATTAAACCGAACATTCAGCACCCATCTACCTGTCCCCATTGCGAAGCACCGCTTAAACCTAAAACTATTCTGTGGCAAGGGATGCACGTCTGCGTCGAATCTAAGTGTGTTAGTTGCCATACAAAAATTATTGAGGACTTAGAAGTTGGTCACGCTGTTAATTTTCCATACCAAGTTGATTTAGCAAAACACGAAGTTTATGGTCATGAATTTTGTAAATATTGGTTAGGAGAAAAGCTGCTCGTATCTCTGCAAAATCCTCAAGAGGAGAAACTAGGAATATCTAAAGAAGTTTTTAAATGCCATCAGCGCGTCCTAATTTTAAACTGTATTGATTATCTTTATGGACATAGTTTGTTAAAACTATTAAATGCTCAAAGACATTTAGACAATTATCCTGATTATGGCTTAATTGTTATTGTACCGAAGTTTCTTAGATGGATGGTTCCGGAGGGAGTTGCAGAAATATGGACGGTGAATATACCTTTAAAGCGGGGGCAATGCTACTATCCAAATTTTGACCGATTTGTATCTGAAGAATGCCAACGTTTTGATGATATTTACGTCAGCAAGGCACATTCTCATCCGAGTCATTTTGACATTAGCAAATTTACCAGAATTCCCCAGTATAACTTTGATAAATATCCGCCTAGAATAACGTTTATCTGGCGTGACGATCGGATATGGTGCAATGCGCTGCTATCGGCAAGTCTGAGAAAGCTGAAAATGCCTGATATTGCCCTCAAGCTTCAAAATGCGCGGGTGCAGAAACTATTTTCAAAGATACGCGATCGCGTTCCGGAGGCAAAGTTTGCGATCGCGGGATTGGGTAGAAGAACTCAATTTCCAGACTGGATCGAAGATTTGCGGGTAGACAAGTTTAATGCAGAAACAGAAAGGGAAATATGCCAAATTTATGCCGAAAGCCGTTTGGTAATTGGCGTACATGGCTCGAATATGCTGCTACCTTCTGGTCATGCTGGCATGACACTTGACTTAATGCCAGAGGAGCGGTGGGGAAATTTAGCGCAAGATATTCTCTACCAGGAGGCAGATGCAAGACTAGCTGCTTTTAGATATCGCTACGTTTCGCTTCAGACTCCTTTAGCTGAAATAGCAGCGATCGCTTCTAGCATGATGCTACACTACACCGAATTTAAGCAGAATATGACTGCTGACAAATATTTATGAAAACTCCAGTTGCTTTGTTAATCTTTAAGCGTCCTGAAACTACTGAAAAAGTATTTGAAGCGATTCGTCAGGCAAAACCACCTAAACTTTTAGTAGTTGCTGATGGACCTCGTGCCGATAAGCCAGGTGAAGCAGAACAGTGCGCTGCGGCTCGTGCAATTATTGACAGGGTAGATTGGGATTGTGAGGTTTTAAAGAATTATTCGGATGTAAACTTAGGCTGTGGGTTACGTCCAGCTACAGGCATCACTTGGGTTTTTGAACAAGTCGAAGAAGCCATAATTTTTGAGGATGATTGTTTACCCCACCCGACCTTTTTCCAGTTCTGCGAAGAGTTGCTCTCAAAGTACCGGGATGACGAAAGGGTAATGGCGATCGCTGGTACAAGTCTTGTAGGAGAATGGCGATCGCCTCTGCAAAGTTATTATTTTTCCCAGTTTGGCGGTAACTGGGGCTGGGCATCGTGGCGGAGAGCCTGGAAATTTTTTGATTACAATATTAAGCTATTTCCGCAACTTTTAGAGGCTCAGTTCCTAGAAAATTATCTGCGAGAGCCAAAGTATTATTTATATTGGAAAAAACTCTTCCAAGAAATATATGAATCTCCAGATAGATCCTGCTGGGATTATCAATGGTTGTTAGCTTGTTGGATGCAAAATGGGTTAAGGATTTGCCCAGAAGTTAACTTAATTACTAATATCGGATTTGGAGCCAATGCTACTCATACTTTTAGCGATAATCCTTTAGCAAACGTGGAGACGCAAGAAATAAATCTACCCTTAAAACATCCTCAATTTATGATTCAGAATTTCCAAGCAGATCATCTTATTCAAGAAAAATTCTTTAATGTAGGCTTTATGTCTAAATTAAAGAGAAAAATAGCACAAACAATCAAAATTAAGTAGTAAAACAAACCTTAAAACGTATGAAGAACATAAAAAGCTTCATAGTCTCAAAACTCTCAGATTCCCAAATAGACAGACTCAAATGGTTGGGAGGTAACTTTAAAGCTTATTTCGCTAAAAGGCGGAATGTTGGCAAAAATACTTATATTGAACCATCTGTTCATGTACTAGGTTGGGGAAACGTAAAAATTGGTGAAAATTCTGTCATCGGACAGGATACAACAATTGTGATTAACAAACGGGAACTAGGAAAGGTTTCTGTCATCATTGGCGATAACTGTTTTATTGGACGGAGAAACTTTCTAACTGCGGGAGGTCTGATTAAAATTGGTGACTACGCCATGATTAGTAATGACTGTCGAATTTTGGGAAGCGGGCATCTTTTTGATACCCCTTTTATGCCCTATATCGCTACTGGAACTACCTGCGATGACGTAATAGAGTTAGGGGCAAATTGTTGGTTAGGAGCAAATACTACTCTCTTAAGAGGTGTAAAGGTGGGATATGGTTCAATTATTGGAGCTGGAAGTGTTGTAAACGGCGATATTCCTCCGTGCAGTGTAGTTGTGGGAAATCCTTCTAGGATCGTCAAAAGATTTGATATGCAGTCTCAAACTTGGGTAAAAGCTAAAGACTATCCCGAAGATAGCGATAAATATCTTCCCAGTGAAGCGGAGTATTTAGAAATTCTCAAGAAGAAATGTCCCACTACAAGAATGCCAATAATTGCTGTTAGTAAAACTTTAGGCGATCTTGAGTAATATACTGCTTATGAAAACTGTTTTAATTACAGGTGTAACAGGATTTATCGGGCGATATGTTGCTCGTCAATTTGCCGAAACTGGTTGGAGCGTTGTCGGTATAGGAAACCGTCCTCCTGAGAATGCACCCAGGCAAGATTTGTTTCGCTATCAACAAATAAGTTTGCCTTCTGCTGATTTAGTAAACGTGATTCAAGAGTTGCAGCCAGAGATTTGTATTCACTGTGCTGGACGAGCATCAGTAGAACTTTCAATTACAGATCCATCAGCAGATTTTAGTAACAGTGTTTCTGTTACTTTCAATCTACTTGATAGTTTGCGTCTTTACGCTCCAAAATGCCGTTTAATTTACCTTTCTAGTGCTGCTGTCTACGGAAATCCCGAAACATTACCAATTCAGGAAAGCCAAAGCCTGAAGCCAATTTCACCTTATGGTTTTCATAAGATGATGTCCGAGCAGCTTTGTACAGAATTTTTCAAAGTTTATAACTTACCTACTGCCATAGTACGTATTTTTTCAGGCTATGGGCCGGGATTAAGGCGGCAAGTTCTTTGGGATATGTGTCAGAAAGCTTTGACACAATCTGCACTGAAGTTAAGGGGAACCGGAAACGAAAGCCGCGATTTTATTCATGGGAGAGATGTAGCAAGAGCAATTCACATTTTGGCTGAAAAAGCTGATTGTGAAGCTGAGGTTTATAACCTAGCTAATGGTATCGAAACAACGATTAAGGAACTAGCCGAGCTAATGTTAGCGAAACTTGGGGAATATGTTCCAGTTGAATTTGATAATGTTACCCCGGTAGGAACGCCGATAAATTGGCAAGCAGATATGAGCAAGCTTACCAAACTTGGATTTACCCCTGAAGTAGCTATAGAAAGGGGTGTAAATGTGTACGTTCAATGGTGTCGCGCTGAGATTTTAGGATGGTGAAAAATTTACATATTTGCCTCAACATGGTGGGTGGCTCTGGTTGGCTGGGAGGGGTGCTATATATTCAGAATTTAGCGCGTGCGATCGCAACTTTACCCGCTGAAGAAAAAGCTAATCTCAAACTAACCGTAGCCGTTCACGATAAAGACCTAAATTTGATAGAACCTGCACGCGGTTATGTTAACCATATTTATGCTACTTCTAAGTTGCAGCGTGCCTATCTCAAAGCTTGTAATGTTTTAGCTGAAAAGGTTTCTTTTATTCCTCTAAATCTACTAAATCCTCAAAAAGTTGACTTTCTCTACCCCGCCATAGCTGGAACCCGCACACCTTATCAATGGGGAGGTTGGATTCCTGACTTTCAACACTATCACTTACCCAACCTTTTCTCGCCAGAAGAAATCGAGCAACGCAACAAAGATCATCAACAAATTGCGAGTGCAGCTCCGGTTATTGTACTAAGTAGTCAGATGGCGCAGCAAGATTTTAAACATCTCTATCCTGATGCGGCTTCTCGAAGCGTTGTGATGAATTTTGTAAGTTGTCCCGAACCCGAATGGTTTGAGTTAGATCCCCAACTAACTCAAAAAAAATATCAACTTCCAGATAAGTTCTTCTTGGTAAGTAATCAGTTCTGGAAACATAAAGATCATGCTGTGGTAATTGAAGCTTTGGGTTTGTTGAAGAAACAAGGTATTACGCCTACAGTTGTCTGTACGGGAAGTGCTAGCGATTACCGCAATCCTGATTATTACAATCAACTATTGGCGAGAATTAAAGATTTAGGGATAGGGGAGCAAGTGCGCCTTTTGGGATTAATTCCTCGCGTAGATCAAATTCAGCTAATGAGAAGATGTTTAGCGGTAATTCAACCTTCCTTATTTGAGGGGTGGAGTACGGTTGTAGAGGATGCACGTTCTCTTGGTAAACCTATGTTACTCTCTGATTTTCCAGTTCACTTGGAGCAAAACCCGCCAGATTCTTACTTTTTTGAGCGAAGTAATGCTGAACATTTGGCAACGCTCATCGATAAAGCTTTTACTACTTTAATGCCAGGGCCAGATGTAGAGAAGGAAAGTTTAGCCAAACAAGATAATGTTGAGCAAATAAAAGGGTATGGTAGGCGGTTTTTAAAAATAGTGCGTGGGGTTCTATAACAGGATTGCTTTGTTTATTTCTTCACATTTGGCAGGAGAATGAACCACTCTAAGTACAGATTACGCAGAGAACAAGCTGGCTAAATTCTGATTTTTATAATGTAATTATTAGGAGATTGGGAAGATGCTGAAGCGCTCAGAAAAATACATACATTATGTGTTAGTTGATTCGCTGAAGGATAAAAGTATTATTCCCCCAGTGATTTTTTGGATAGGGGTAGTTACGTTATATGCAGTAGCGAATGCTCCGAGAAATAGGATACTTATAGCTCTTGAAGCTATTTTAAACCGTCTCCCTCAAGATTGGGTTTTTGCAAATGTCCAAGCAATCTTAAGCCGTTTTACTCCAGGGGTGATTTCTTCAGAGATTTTAGCCAAAACTGCACCGCAGCAATTAGCAGAGATTATTACTACTTATGGCGTTATTCCTATCAAAGGAATGCTCTTTTTTGTAGCAACTTTAGTAGTTGGTATGCCAATTTTAATGTCGATTATAAAGTCGCGTTTTTTCCTATTTAATGCTGGATTTACAAGGAGATCGATCGCATCCTTAAGCATCTTCCTAATTTTATCCTTACTTATCCTTCCTTTCAGATATCCTTTAGGCACAGCAGTAATGGGTTTAGAGTATGCTATCAGGAGCTTGGAGCCTTTTAGTCAAAACGCAGACTGGTATTATAGACGGCTGCTCATGCTGGCGATCGCTAACTTTATTCACATGAGCGGCCCTTTCCTATATTATATTTTTTCGCTGCTTTGTACTTACGTTTTAATATTGTTATCATTAACATTTATAGAATCAAAGATTTTAAATTTAGACAATAGATATCCAAATTACCGGACACAATTTTTATATTGCCTATCGATAGTAACCAGCAGTTACGTGATGTTTAATTATCAATTTCCAGGTTATGTAGATCAGCTATTTTTTATCCTAATATTGCTTCCTGCTTGCATACCAATGAGTCGTCAAGGTAGATTAGGAACACTTGCTCTTGCCTTAGCAACGCATGAAGCTAGTGCCTTTGTCTTTATCCCAATTGTTATCTTCTGTTTTCCCAGACGAGAAGTATTAACTGCTTTATCTTTAGTACCAATTTACTGTTTTATTTGGTTTGCGGGTAGTGGATTTTCTCTGGATAGTCCAGTTAAGGCACACTTGATACTGGAGAATAAGACAGCTTTGCAGTATTTGGCGGAAAATCCACTGATGGGATTAGCTGGTTTCTTCTTTTCCTATAAATTACTTTGGGTTATTACCCTGTATATTCTCTGGATACTTTGGCGACAAGGGGAGACACTTTTGGTAGCTGCCATAGCAAGTATCATTGCATTTCCCATATCTACAATGTTTTTGATTGTAGATACCAGCAGAAACGTCGGTTATGGCTTCTTTGGAATGCTGATTGCATTGGCTATCCTGCTAGGAGAGGAAAAAAAAATTCCGGGATTTAAAATGTTGTTTTATATTGCTTTAGCTAATATTATTTTGCCGTCCTATTATGTAGGTTTAAATACAGGTTTTCAAAGTTATACAGGTCTTTATCACCTTATCCCTCTTTTTCCATCTACTTATGTTCCATAGCGCTAGAGACACGGCACCGCCGTGTCTCTACTGAATCCTTACTTAACACATTCCATAAACAAAGATTCTGGGCGTTCTTCTTTTTCAGCAATACCTGAAATTTTACTTTCTCGATACTCACGTCTAACAACGTCCCGAAAACCTGCTTCTTGGAGAATCTTTCGCAATGAATTTTCGTTATAGTGCCAGTGATGGCGATTTTTCTCTAGTGTCTGTGTCGCCTCTAAAAACTCCGTTAAAAAGACTTCTGGACTGCTAGAATCGTAACTCTTAATTAATTGATCAAGGTCGGGAACTGCGATCCGAAATATTCCACCCGGCTTGAGAACGCGATAGACTTCCGAAATGCAATTTAGCGCTCCCTCAAGATACAAATGCTCAAGTACGTGCGAGGTATAGGCAGCGTCCACGCTGTTATCATCCCAAGGAAATTTTTTGGTTAAATCGAGATAAGTTAACTGTCGAAAAATGCCTTTTTTATGCTCGTCGTAACGCTCTTTATCTAGCTTTCTTAAGCTAAACATTACATCTGCTAAAAAAGGTACTTTTGTGACAAAAATGTGAGGGGTAATATCGGTATTGATCCAGCCTGGAAAGATGCGATCAAAAGACCCTAGATTCAATTTCATTGTTGTACTCATGGTTCAATTCTGCATAAGGGGTATATAGTAAGTTTAGTGTTTTTTAGATAGCTTAATGAAAAGCTTTATCAAAGATTTATAAAATGTTTTTTTAATCTTGGAAGAAATTACAATGTATCAGTTTAGTTATAAAATAAATATAACAAAAAAATATACGATCGCTCTCTTACAGCGCTAGTATTAATTTCAACGAGATAAACGAGTAATGGGAACAAGCATAGCAATTCTGATAACTTGCTATAACCGCAAGCCTAAAACTTTGGCAAGTCTAGAGGCACTTTTTAACCAGGTATTGCCAGCTGACGTTGAGCTTTGCGTTTATTTGGTAGATGATGGCAGCACCGACGGCACGGCGGAAGCTGTAAGCCATATTTATCCTCAAGTAAAAATAATTCAGGGAGATGGCAATTTATTCTGGAACGGGGGAATGCGGATGGCATGTTCTGAAGCAATAAAGCACAACCATAATTATCATCTTTGGCTTAATGATGACACCCTGATTTATCCCGATGCTTTGAGTAAAATGCTAGCAACATCGCAGCGTTTAGCTGAGCAAGGTTATGCGCCAATAATTGTCACAGGAGCGACTCGCGATCCAGAGACAAATACAGTTTCTTATGGAGGCGTAGAGCGCAATACATGGTGGCATCCCTTCAAGTTTCGCTGGCTAGAACCAGGTGAAGAACCTACGCGCTGCGATACCATGCACGGGAATTGTGTCCTAATTCCTAGAGAAATTTATCAAACAATAGGAAACTTAGATCCTGACTTTAGACATTATGCCGGAGACTTTGATTATGGGTTAAGAGCAAAACAGAAAGGATATACAGTTTGGTTAGCTCCAGGCTACATTGGAACGTGTTCAGGAAACCCTTTGTATGCTAATTGGATGGACTCGAATTTGCCTATTCGCGAACGATGGCAGAAAGCAGAACAGCCGAAGAATTTTACCTTCAAAGAACGGCAGTTATTTGCTCAGCGTCATGCGGGTATTTTATGGCCTATTTTTTGGTTGCTACCGTATAGAAAATTACTTTTTTCTAGCTTCGGAAAGCGGCGACGGGAAAGAGCATGAAAGTAGCTGCACCCTCGGATGGTGTGACTATAAAGGCCGTCTACGCGGTCTTTATAGCCTGCTAAGCTACGGCTTAGTTTATTTGCCGTTGACTTTAGTCGTAAGGCATTTTTACAAAAATGAGACACATTGGTATAAAAGTTGAGAATAAAGAATTAAATATGGATAAACTCCGCATCGCCGTAGTGGTTCCCTCCGTCGAATTTGGCTCTTATTGGCGGCCAGTTTTGTACGAACTTACGAAAATATGTAAGAATACAGTTTTTTATACTGGTTGCCTTTGGCCTAAATTTGATCCTGAAGCTCCGGGAGCTTCCGCGGTTAAACTTGTAGGAAAATTTAAGTTTGTAGAAGCAACTCAAGTATCAAGTGGCTATGGTCGCGGCTTCATGGTGGCTTCACCGAAGATTGTAAATGAGTTACTTAAATTTAAGCCTCATGTAGTTTTTGCCAGTGCTTTCTCTATTTGGACTGTATTGGCTTTACTTTTCAAACCTTTGGGAGGTTGGAAAGTAGTAGTTATTTACGATGGCAGTTCACCCAATACTAACTTTCAAGATTCTAAATTTCGTTCCTTCGCTCGTCGGTTAATGGTTCGGTTTACAGATGCCTTTATTGCTAACAGCCATGACGGTAAAAAGTATCTTCAGAAAGCGATTGGAGCCGATGAAAATGGAATTTTTACTAAAACTTATTTGGTGCCAGATACGCAAGCTTTGCGGGAACGGCTTGAAGCTGCCAAACAAAGTGAATTACAGTTAAAACGTCCGGTTTTCCTATTTGTCGGACAAGTGATTTCTAGGAAAGGGATAAAATCCCTGTTAGAGGCGTGTTCACTTCTGCAAAGTCAGGGATACTCTAATTACTCGCTGCTCATTATTGGGGATGGAGCGCAACGAGAGGAACTGGAAGTTTTTGTTAAAAATAGGAGTTTGGCAGAGCGCGTAACCTGGACGGGATGGGTTGAATACGGACAGCTTGGTGCATACTTTCAGTATGCAGATGTTTTCGTATTTCCTACCTATGAAGATGTCTGGGGTATGGTGGTACTTGAGGCAATGGTGTTTGGCAAACCTGTTTTATGTTCTAAGGGTGCAGGCGCTTACGAAATGATTGTGGAAGGGGAGAATGGTTATCTATTCGATCCTCTGAAACCGGAAGAAATTGCTGAAGGTATGCGCCGTTTTATAGATAATCCAGATTTAATTGCTTCAATGGGTAAAAAATCGCAGCAACTGATAGCACAATATACTCCTGAAGCGGCAGCAAAAGAAATGGCACAAGTGGCAATAAATGTAATAGAAAAAAAATGATTGGCTGGGGCCGCCCGTGAAGGAGGCACCAGCCTCTATAATTTCGTTTCCAAACTCAGCCTGGGAACGAAATTATAGGGGTAATGGGTATTTTAGAAAAATAAATGGGAATTATATAAATAGAAAGTTGCTAAGTTTATCAAGAGATGAAAAGCTTATGAAAATCCTTTTGTCTGCTTATGCTTGTGAGCCTGGTTGTGGCTCTGAGGAAGGAGTAGGCTGGAATACGGTGCGACAGGTAGCAAATGATCACAAAGTTTGGGTGTTGACTCGCATTGGTTTTCGTCAAGCTATTGAGGCAGAATTAGAACGCAACCCGGTGCCAAATTTACACTTTGTTTACTTTGATCCCTTCAACTGGACTGAGGATTGGCGAAATAAGCAAGGGTTGGTGCAACTTCACTACTACCTTTGGCAAATTCAAGCTTATTTTTTGGCAAGACGACTCCATCAAGAGATTTGCTTTGACATAGTGCGTCACGTTACTTATGTTAAGCACTGGTCGCCGAGTTTCTTAGCGTTGCTGCCAGTACCTTTTATTTGGGGACCTGTGGGAGGCGCGGAAGCTGCACCAAAGCTTTTCTGGAAAGATTTTAGTCGGCGTGGCCAGGTTTATGAAGTGCTGCGAAATTTAGCTCAATCTGTGGGTGAGTGTGATCCCTTTGTGCGGCTGACGGCTGTTCGGAGTAGGGTGGGTTTAGCAACTACGCACGAAACTGCGGAACGGTTGCGATCGCTTGGGGTAAAAAATGTCCAAATCGCTTCGCAAGTGGGTTTGTCTAAAGAAGAAATTAACAGTTTGGCGCAATATGGCCTACCTGATGGTAGTCCAGTGCGGTTTATTAGTGTTGGTCGCCTGATACATTGGAAAGGCGTAGATTTGGGGATTCGCGCTTTTGCGATCGCTCTCAACCACATCCCCGAAGCCGAATACTGGATAGTCGGAGATGGAGGGGAACGGCAACGATTAGAAGCATTAGCGCACTCGTTGGGAATTGGCGATAAAATCCGCTTCTGGGGAGCTTTGCCGCGCCAAGAAACACTGTCTAAAATTGGGCAGAGTCACGTCCTCGTTCACTCCAGCTTGCACGAATCTGGCGGTTTTGTATGTGCGGAAATGATGGCGGCGGGTCGTCCAGTAATTTGCTTAAATTTGGGAGGGCCAGCGGTACAAGTGACTGAGGAAACTGGGATTAAAGTTGCTGCTGAAAATCCCGAACAGACAGTACACGATTTAGCTAAGGCGATGATTCGTTTAGCTGAACCACAAGTTAGAATTCGCATGGGACAAGCGGGACGAAAGCGAGTGCAGGAAGTATTTGATTGGGAACTCAAGGAAACACTTTTGCTTGATTTGTATGAAAAAATTCTGCCTCAGTCAGCTGTTGTAAATTCTGTTGTTCCAAAATGACCGAAAATAATGGGATGCAAGCCCCGTCCTTCTAGGACGGCTTTTTATTGTCTTGTTCTTGGAATAAAGCATCAATGAAGTTCCTCATCTGACGGCCTGTCACCCCGTCAGATGAGAATGGGTTATGGGAAGTTCGGCTTCACATAACCCATTCACGTTATTAGCCTGTGACTAATAACGAGGATAAAGTCAGTCTTTTTCTTCGCCCCCTCCTCATTGACCAACTGGGGATGGGGTGACGCAGTGTGGCTGAAAAAGGAAGTAGCGATCGCCTTATTGTTTTTGGGCTTGGTAGATATAAATATTATTAAAAACTCCCACCGACTCAAAATGATAAGACGGCAAAAACGAACTCACCGATAAATCCGTGCGGTAAATACTAAAGAAAATAAAATTATGCCTTTCTGTAGTTTCAGCAATAAGTTGCTTAACTTGCGGACTACCAGTTTCTACCAGTAAATTACATTGACGCTTCAAAAAGCCACCGAAATCTTCTGACGCTTTTGCACAAACATTGTCTTTTAAATACACCGTCAGCTGCTGTAAGGCAAACTCTTCATACTCAGCCTGACTCGGATTAGTCATAGCCATTGCCACGCCCAGCCCAGCTAGGACGACTGTCCCAATTGTTTGAACAACCTGCAAACCCTTCATGGTACGCCTACGACTTATCTTTATGGTTAAGACTACGCCTGCTGGCTCCTGAGTTCCGGGGTAATTTTTGGCTTAGTGGATCAAACCGGAAAATTATGCTATAGTTAGAAACTGGAATGGCGAGCGTAGCCAAGTGGTTAAGGCAGTGGATTGTGGTTCCACCATTCGTGGGTTCAAGTCCCATCGTTCGCCCTCATCTTAACACCACACAAAAAGACCCCTCGGCGGTGGCCGAGGGGTTTTTTAATATTTGGTTGTCAAAGTGTAAGCTACTGGTATACTACCCCCCTTCCAAGGGAGGCAAAGCAGGGTGGTTGCATTTATTAAAAGAAAATTCTGAACGTTGATTTCGGCTGGCGGTAGGGGCATGGCAATGCTATGCCCCTACAAAATCTCGCAATTTTCGATATTTTCTAAGGGTTGTATGAAACCACCCTGCCTTCTAAGGGAGGCAAAGGAGGATCTTACTTTATGTAGCTCACGTCTAAGATCGCCCCAAGCCCTTTTCCCAGAGAGCCTAAGAAAAACTTGTCAATTACGTAATCTACTTGATGGGAACAGCCTTAACATCAACGGTGTCTGAAGAAGCTGTTGAAGCTTGGTTAGCAGCATCAGCTTCGCTAACTGTTTCCTCGTTACGAGATTTGAGACGCTGCGACAGCATCTGGGATATCTCAGAAACCAGCAGTGTCAAAAGCAAGGCATCGTCAATCTGTCCCACAACAGGAATAAAATCCGGAGCAATGTCAATCGGGCTGAACAGATAGGCCACTGTCCCCAGAATCAGCCACCAGCGATACTTGGGATTACGAATTGTGTTGCGATACCAGTTGTAAAGTGATTGGATTGAAAAATTCATTCTTTAACCCTCGATCTATTTTTAATATTGACAAATCTACCAGCAGTATGCAGGTGTGGATATCCCCCCGAAGTTTGACGCTTATGATGCGACAACAGCAGAAGAAGGTATCTCTTATGAATGACAATGCTTAACTAGAATTGGAATGGCTTTAACAGAACAAAGAAAACCTAAGCCGGGGAGTGAGGAGGAAAGAATCCACTGTGACATTTCAAGAACTGATTGAAAAGGGCGGACCGGTGATGTGGCCCCTGCTGGCTTTATCGCTGCTATCTCTGGGAACAATTTTGGAGCGTCTGTGGTTTTGGGCGAGAATCTTAACTAAGGAAAGAGAGATTATAGATCGTATACTGGAGGCGGCGAGCCGCAACTGGGACGTTGCCGCAGAGATTGCCGGACAGGCGAGAAGACAACCTATTGGGCGCTTTTTGTATGCTCCCTTGCGGCTGGCTAACCCCGATCCAGAGGTGTTTAAACTGGCGCTGGAGTCATCAGCGGACGAGGAATTGGCTGCGATGCGCCAAGGCGACAAACTCTTAGAAGCTGTAATTGCCCTAGCGCCTCTACTAGGTTTGCTGGGTACAGTTTTGGGCTTGATCCGCTCCCTGAGTGGTATTCGTTTGGGCGATTTGGGAACGTCTTCGACTGCTGGAGTAACTTTGGGAATTAGTGAATCTCTCATTAGTACGGCGGCTGGACTGGTGGTTGCAATTACTAGTCTGGTCTTCTATCGGCTGTTTCAAGCTTTTTTGTTTAATCAAATCAAAATTTTCCGCAAAGCCGGGAATGACTTGGAGTTACTTTACAGGCAGGAATGGCCGAAATTTGGCATTAACCCTCATAGTAATGCCATCAAACCGAAAATCGACAGTTCTGAGCCTAGCGATCGCTGAAATTAGTCCTTAGTCAATGGCTAATGGATTTTTAACAATTAGCGATACTTCAATTAGCAATTCTCCTCTTTTTTCCAACAATGAAAGTAAATTTGGATACTCCGTCTGAAGAAGCGCGGATTGAGATTGTTCCTCTGATAGATGTCATCTTTTGTATCCTGACGTTTTTTCTGTTAGCTGGTTTGCAGCTAACTCGTCAGCAAGCTATCAGTGTGGATTTGCCTAAAGCTAGCAGCGGCACTCCGCAGATGCGAGAGATGTTGATGGTAAGTTTGGATGATGTGGGTCAAGTTTATATCGAACAACAGCCGATCGGCTCAAAAGATCAGCTATCTGTGGCACTAAAGAATTATCGCTCGACAAATCCCAATGGTTTGATGGTGCTGTATGCGTCACGAACTGCAAGTTACAACGATGTGATTCAGGTGTTGGATTTGCTACGCGAGGTAGGAGGCGATCGCGTGTCTTTAGCAACTTTACCCGGTTCCGGTGACGGGACTTCTGGCTCTAATACGCAGGTTCCTGTTGCTCCGGGAGTTACACCTTACTCCGGTACTGCTCCTATCCAGCCGTATAATCCCTACGCTGCACCAGCTCCCACTTACCCTTACAATCCAGGTCAGCCGCAATTACCTGTTGTACCCGGACAACCAGGTGTTAATCCTACTGCACCCCCTGTCCCAGTCCCTGGTGCTACTATTGCTCCGCCAAAGGCTGATTCTGTTCCGAAGAGGTAGAGTTGATTCTGCCAATTTATAGAGGTAGAGGCGCGATCTTTAACTTACGGTAGTAGTTATAAAGATAATTTTTCACGCCTCTACTTCTTGAAAGGGAGTAATAAAAATATGGATTTTATTGATCTTTTGATTGCATGGCTGGTATCAGCTTCTAGCTTACTGATTATTTCCCAAATACCTGTAGGCGTAGAAATTGATAGTACCCCGAAAGCATTTGTTTCAGCAGCCGTGCTGGGAATTGTTGCGGCTATAGTTAGACCAATTATGGGACTTGTGTTTGCAATTCCCAACTTTTTGACGTTTAACTTGCTGTCAGGGCTTTTCACGTTTATTGTTACGGTTGCAACTTTCATGATTGCAGCGTCTCTGGTACAGGGATTCCGCTTGCGGTTGGGGATTTGGAGTGCGGTAATCGGTGCGATCGCGCTTTCTTTAGTCAGCAACCTGATCTACAACTTTATCTAGACGCTGTAGTTGAAAATATAACCCTATAATTGAACCGCCTGGATGTGAAAGATTCAGGCGGTTTGCGTGTAAATATATAAGATACGATATCTTAGCGATCGCTTATCATCATCAAACCTCAATTTCACACTTCTAAATTCCAATCCTCCCCACCTGGTAATTGACTGAATTGCTCCGATATTGCATCACCTAACGCTTTTTCTGCATGAGAATAAGTTAAATTTAGGAGTTTATCGGCTATATTTATAATTTGTGTTTTGTCTACTATTTTAATTAATTGAGCTGGCTTATATGCTCCATTAGCAACTTCCACACTAGCTGCAAAAACTGCATCATCAAAAGCATTTTCTAGGTAATATTCCCATTGTTCTTGCTTAGGTGGTGGTAAATATGTAGTGAAAGGGTAAATATATAAACTAAAAATACTTTCATTTTTACACTTTGCACTGGTTATTTATTTGCCTCGGCAAGCGGTTATTTTGACAATTAG
>NZ_JAMPKJ010000045.1 GCF_039962115.1 Funiculus sociatus GB2-C1
ATCTAAACGGGCTGAGCATGATTTCTATGACCAGATTTGGTTCTCTCGCATCCGTTCATTAACCTGTCACCCTTGATCTACCAAGCATCTACAAAGATGTGTCAGGCAGTCAGGTTCTTACCCTATCTCAGCAGATTGGCGCTAAGGAATGGCACGAATTGGCACTCTACCATCTAGGTAGGTATTACTTGAATTTGTGTCAATTTAATGATTCTATCATCCAGTTTGAGCAATTACTGCAACTTACTCATGACACTGGAAATAGGATGCTTGAAGCCGCAGCATTTTGGGGATTGGGAGGTAATTACCGCTATCTAGGGCAGTATCAAAAAGCGATTGAGTGTTTTCAGAAACAACTTGCTATTAGCTGTGAAATAAACGATCGCAGCTGGCAGATAAGTGCATTGGAAGGTCTAGGGGGTGTTTATCAGTTTTTGGGGCAGTATCAACAATCACTTGATTACTCTCAACAGTGTTTGGTAATTGCTCATGAAACTAATGATATTAACAGTCAGGCAGGGATACTATCAAATAGTGGTGGTATCTATTTACTTATACAGCAGTGGGAAAAAGCAATTGAATTATCTGAAAAATCACTTGAGCTTGCCACTGAAGTCAACAACAAAGATATTCAGGCACGTAGTCTCAGAAATCTTGGTCAAGCATACAAAAGCTTGGGCCAGTATCAGAAAGCCAGGGATCTTTTAGAAAGAGCTTTAACAATTTCTAGTGAAATTGGCGAAAAAGCATTATTAAGTAATATATTAGGAAGTCTGTGTGGGATATTTTTTGAAACCCACCAACTTGAACAGGCAATTGAATATAGCCAAAAGGCTAGTAATATAGCCTCTGAGGTGGGTAACAAAAGCGGCGAGGCTCACGCTTTATGGTGGATTGGAACTGCTTATAATAAGCTAGGGAGATATCAGAAAGCCCTGGAATATGAAAAACAAGCTTTAGTCATTTTTCACAATATAGGTGAAAGGCAGAATGAACAATATCTGCTTTACAACATTGCTAATGAATATTTCTCCCTAAAACAGTATCCTCAAGCAATGGGATTTTATCAATCTGCTCTTAGCCTTGCCCAAGAACTAAATAATCGTCGCGAAGAAGCCAAAGCATCTCATTTACTTGGTGTAACTTTTCACAATTTGGGTCGTAATACAGAAGCTATTTCTTATTATCGACAGGGCTACAGCATTTACAAAGAACTAGGTGATGAGACACAGGCACAAGAATGTTGGAAAGGTTTATCGCAATTAGGGGCAGAATAGCCAACCCTGAATAAGGTAGGGCCAGGGTATTCCTTACTCTCTACCTTATTCGTCACGTATTGGCTTATTCAATACCTTTAATCCGGTCTTCAACCTACTGATACAATTCACACAACATTTGTAGATTGCTTTGGCTAGTTTCCAAGTAACCGCGACCGTTGACTTCTAATAAAGTGGCAACAAATTGGAGGAAGAAATAAGGATTAAGGTTCATCAACCACTGACGCATTTCTTCATCTTGAATGAACGTGGCGTTAGTATCTTTAGAAATCCAGTTATCGAAGGCATCAACTCTCTGACTTGTCGCTCATCTGTTAATTTTTACCAAATTGATTCGAGATTTAGGTTAAAACCAGGGAGAACATTTTCTCCTGATAAAGTAGTAGGAGATTGCAGCACTTCAACTTCTTGACCTTGGCGATAAATTTCTACTTGCTTGGATTTGCGGTTAATTAACAAACCCAAAATAGTGCCATTCTCTCGGTATTCTTTCATTTTCTCTTGAGCTACTTTCAAAGTATCACTCGGTGAAAGTAACTCAATGACAAAATCAGGACAAATGGGGGGAAATTTCTCTTTCTGCTGCTGAGTTAGCGCATCCCATCGTTCCAGTTTCACCCAAGCAGCATCAGGAGAACGATTGGCACCATTGGGGAGTTTGAAACCTGTAGAGGAATCGAAAACTTTACCCCATTTATTTTGCTCGTTCCAAATCCAAAGTTGAGCAGTTAGTCCAGCGTTGCGATTTCCTGTTTCTCCCCCAGCGGGTGACATAATGATTAATTCCCCTGTAGCTGTGCGCTCAAACCTTAGATTTTCATTTACTTGGCAAAGCTGAAAAAATTGCTCATCTGTGAGCTTAATAATGGGGTTGAAGTTAACGGTTAGGGCAGTCATACCGACATTGGGGTTTAGATTTTGGATTATTTAACCCATGTAGAGACGCGATTAATCGCGTCTCTACATGGGTTTCAGTTACCGACTATTCTATTCCTTCAATCCGGTCTTCGACCTCCTGATACAATTCGCGCAGCATTTGTAAGTTGCTTTCGCTGGTTTCCCAGTAACCGCGACCATTTACTTCGAGTAAGGTTGCGACAACTTTGCGGAAGGAGTGAGGATTGAGGTTCATCAACCGCTTCCGCATCTCTTCATCTTGGATAAACGTGGTATTTGTATCCTCGTAAATCCAGTTATCGACTGCACCAGCAGTTGCAGACCAACCCATCGTATTTACTAGCCGCTTCGAGAGTTCGCGGACACCTTCGTAACCGTGACTTAGCATCCCTTCGTACCACTTGGGATTGAGTAGTTTGGTACGGGCATCTAAGCGGACGGTTTCAGATAGGGTGCGGACTTGGGCGTTGGCGGTGGTGGTGTCAGCAATGTAGGATGCTGGCGTTTTGCCATCGCCGCGTAGAGTGGCGACAACCTTGGTGGGGTCGGAGTCGAAATAGTGGGAAACATCCGTAAGACTAATCTCGGAAGAGTCGAGGTTTTGGAACGTCACTTCAGCAGTTTTCAGGGCGGTTTCAAAAATCTGACGCGACTGTTCCATTGTGCCGGGACTATCGGAGGTGAAAGCGAAAGATTTGCGGCTGAGGTACATATCTTGTAACTCAGATTCGCTTTCCCAGGTACTGTTTTCTACTGCCAGGTTGATATTAGAAGAATAAGAACCGGAGGCATTAGAAAAAACACGAGTTGCTGCTTGCCGCAGGTTGATGCCCATTTCCTCCGCCTGTTGTAAGGCGTGTTTGCGGACAAAGTTCATCGATAGCGGTTCATCGGCTTCTGCTGCCATTTTCACAGCTTGGTCGAGTAAATTCATCTGATTGATGAACAAGTCGCGGAAGACACCAGAACAGTTGATGACCACATCAACGCGGGGACGACCGAGTTCAGCCAGGGGAATCAGCTCCAGTTTGTTGACTCGTCCCAAAGCATCTGGCACGGGTTTAACGCCCACCATCCACATAATTTGGGCGAGGGATTCCCCGTAGGTTTTGATGTTGTCGGTTCCCCAGAGGACGCAGGCGATAGTTTCGGGATAGGCACCAGTTTCCGCCCGTTGCCGTTCTAGAAGTCGGTCTACAACGACTTTGGCGGATTTTACTGCGGCTGCGGTGGGGATAGATTGAGGGTCGAGGGCGTGGATGTTTTTGCCAGTAGGCAGGACATCCGGGTTGCGGATGGGGTCGCCACCTGGCCCCGGAAGGATGTATTCGCCTTCTAAACCTTTGAGTAATGCACCCAGTTCGTTGTCGGCACAAACTTGCTGGAGGCAGAATTCCAAATATTCAAACAAAGGCTTAATTTGTGCTTCGTCAATTTTGGGATATCCTGCTGCGTGCAATGTTTCAATCCAGGGCTGCTTTCTGCCCATGTTGAAGAAATTCAGCTTAGAAACTAGGGAAACGCGACCATCAGCGTCGGTTTGTTCTTTGACGAGGGCGGAAACGGCGGCACGGGTGGCTAGGGTGATATCCTGCAATAGCTGGACATCTTCTAAGACACCTTGATCGTTGTTTTTGTAGATGTCGTCAATGTTGCGTCCGATGCTGTTGGCGATGATGCGGGGAAGGCTGAGGATTTCTTCTTCGGCGCGGTCGAGAGAGGCGATGTTGACGAGGGTAGCGATCGCTTCCTCTGCACTCGGCGGTTTCCCAACGACGTGCAAGCCACAGGGCAACAACCGCGATTCAATCTCCATCAGCCTACGATACACCAAACCAATTAAGGTATCCCGTTCCTCGGCGGTCATCTCTTTAGCATCTTTCTCTGGCAAGGAGATATCCTTATCCAGATTCACCAAACGGCACTTGTCCACAATGGTGTTGACAATTTGCACGCCTCGCCCGGTATCTTTGAGAGTTTGGTAGGAGGCGATTAACTCGCTTAATTCCTTCAAACCCTTGTACAATCCGGCATTTTCTGCTGGTGGTGTCAGATAGCTAATCGTTTCCGCATAGCTGCGACGCTTAGCAATTGTGGCCTCGCTGGGATTATTCGCCGCATAGTAGTAAAGATTGGGAATAGAACCAATCAGGTTATCTGGGTAACAGTCGCCAGACATTCCCATCTGCTTACCAGGCATGAATTCCAACGATCCATGCGTGCCGAAGTGCAGCACTGCGTCAGCTTCCCAAATACGTTCCAGATAGGTGTAGTAGGCGGCAAAACCGTGATGGGGGCTGGCAGAACGGGAGAACAGCAACCGCATCGGATCGCCTTCATAGCCAAAGGTAGGCTGAACACCGATAAAGACATTGCCGAAGTGTTTGCCGTAAATTAGCAAATTCTGCCCGTCGCTGTTGAGATGTCCGGGAGGTGCGCCCCAGTTCTCTTCTAGGCGTTGCGAGTACGGTGTAAGTTCTTCATACTCCGGTACTGACATCCGATAGGCAATGTTAAGCTCAGGACTGGCGTACTGTGCTTGAGCATCATGGATGACTTCTTGCATCAACGCCATTGCTGAATCTGGCAATTCGGGCAAGTCGTAGCCGTTCTGCTTGAGGGCTTTCATCACCTCATAAATTGAACCAAATACATCTAGGTAAGCAGCAGTACCGACGTTGCCTTTATCAGGTGGGAAGCTGAAGACGGTAATAGCAATTTTCTTACCAAGTTTTGGCTTGCGGCGCAGGTTAGCCCATTTTAAAGCGCGTTGAGCGATCGCTTCAATTCGGTCTTGGAGTGCGATCGCTTTCCCGGTCGCTCCATCCCTTCCCGATAATATAATCGGTTCAATCGCTCCATCCAGTTCCGGAATCGCAATCTGCAACGCCACTTGAATTGGATGCAGTCCCAAGTCGCTATCTTCCCATTCTTCGGTAGTTTGGAAGACTAAGGGTAAAGCCACCATGTAGGGACGATTCAATTTTTTCAGCGCATCAATGGCTTTCGGATGATCTTGTCTGGCGGGGCCACCCACGAGAGCAAACCCGGTAAGAGATATCACCGTATCTACTATCGCCTGCGGTGTCTTGGCAGATGGATCGTAGAAATAAGCCTCAATTGGCTTGGCAAAATCTAAACCTCCAGCAAAAACGGGAATTACCCGTGCGCCCATCGCTTCTAGTTCCTGCACCATTGCCACATAATGGGCATCATCGCCTGTGACCAAGTGAGTGCGTTGTAGCACTAAGCCAACACAGGGTGCCAAAGGATCTTTGATATCGTTGGATATATCTCTGCGGCTGCTGTGCCAGTTAAGATACTCCTTGACATCCTCAAACATTTGTGGTGCGAGGGGATGCCAGATGCCCATGTCAGGATAGGTTACTGGTTCCTGAAACTTCAGCTTTTGCTCACCTTTGTAAACGTATTTATCCGCCAGCATCAGCAGGAAGTTCTCCAGGTTTTCCTGAGAACCGCCTAGCCAATATTGGAAGCTAAGCATGAAGTTTCGGGCATCCTGCGCTTTGTCCATTGGCAGGTATTTCAGGACTTTGGGCAGAGTTTGCAGTAGCTTCAGCATCCCATCTTGGAAGCCGCTGCCGGATTTTTCCTTGCGCTTTCGCATGAATTGCGCGATCGCACTCTTCGATTGTCCCAGCTGCGCCATCGAGAAGCTGCCCATCTTGTTCAGGCGCATCACTTGGGGCATTGAGGGAAATACTACGGCAACATCAAGGTTGTCTCGGTGTGGTTCCACCGCCGCTACAACTTTATCCGCTAAGTCTTCTATAAAGATCAACGAAGCGATAAAGATATTCGCCGCAGCGACCTCTTGCTTAAAACCCTCGTAGTTCTCAGGATCTCGCAGTTCTTCCAGCAGATATCCGCTGATTTCAACCGCTAAGTCGGGGTGGTTCTTGTTAATTGAGCGAACCGCTCCTGAGATGGCACTCTGGTACTGTGGCTCTAGCACGACATAGACCACCTTGAGTAGCGATCGCCCCCTCAGGTTGTCCGGGGAAATGTGGCGAATGGTGGACTTGACGTGAGTGAACATTCGCTTAGGCTCCAATGATACGGTGTTCTCTTCTTCAGGAATGCTCGATCTTTTAGCTCTAGGGCAGGATAGGCAATAATCCCCTCCCAATCGCAAAATCGTTAATTGCTAAAAGTAGGCACATCAGCATTTTTAGCAGAAGATGCTTACACTGTGGGGCTTTTGGCGTTTATCTGACACAATTTGATAAAAAAAACGCCATTTTTCTTTACATTTCTACATATTTAGCTGAGTGGAATACTTATTTATTGTAAAAATATTTGATAAATAATTGACATTTTTTACCAAGTGATATATTTTTTATTTTTTTTGATAACAACTATAAAAGTGAAGATAAATAACGCGGTGTGCAACTTAAGAGTTTATTATTAGTGCGTACATAGCATATAATGAGAATAAAAGTTTATTGAATACTTGAAAAAAAATCCTATTGATGTGCGATGGTGCTAGTTTTCCTAGAGAAAATGAAAGACTGATTAATTAAAGATAATGAAGGTAAACTCCAGAAAAATGGTCTAAGAATTGTCATTTATTTGCTTTTTATACCCCCAAAAAATTTTATTAAACTTTTAAATAGGTAGTTTTAATTAAAAAACTGCATGGGTTACGCATTGCGTAACCCATGCAGTACAAGGATTTGATGTATTACAAGTAGAAGCTGACGCATAGTACAAACAACTATGCTGTCCTATTTAGTAACGGTTGCTATTAAAAATTTTCTGTTGATGGCTCAAGTCAGTAAACAGAAATAAAATATCAACTTTATCTGCTGTAACCATCTTGGTGACGGATTATTATGACCTCTAATCAGCCCTTTGAGCAACCTACATCCGAATCTACTGGTAAAGCGTCTGATACAGAACAGCAAGACGATGTTTTATTTCCCATCGTTGGGATGGCTGCCTCTGCTGGTGGACTAGAAGCATTTATAGACTTGCTCAGGCATTTACCCATAGATACAGGCATGGCATTTGTGCTGATTCAGCATCTATCTCCTGACCACAAAAGTCTGCTGACTGAGATTTTAGCGAGGGAGACTAAAATGCCTGTGAGCGAAGTGAAAAACGGTGTGGCTGTAGAACCGAATCAAGTCTACATAATTCCGCCAAACACCAAAATGATTTTGTCTCAAGGGATGCTGCAACTCGCGCCTCGTGAGAAGGTGCTAGGGAAATATATGCCAGGTGATGCCTTCTTTACGTCACTTGCCACCGAGAGAGGGACGAAAGCGATCGCTGTGGTTTTATCTGGAGGTGATGGAGACGGATCGCTAGGACTAACAGAGATCAAAGCAGCAGGCGGCGTGACCTTTGCTCAGTGTGAAGGAACGGCAAAATTTGACAGTATGCCGAATACGGCTGTAGCAACGGGTAATGTCGATTTCATTCTACCTCCCCAAAAAATTGCCGAAGAACTGGCAAAGCTCAGTCGCCATCCCTTAATTGCTCATCGGTCTTCACCTATCTCGGTTGACAATTTTTCTCAAAGTGAAGATGTCCTATCGATCATCTTTGCGCTCCTGAAATCGTCAACAGGCGTTGACTTTAGCGACTACAAGCCCAATACATTAGCTCGACGAATGCAGCGACGAATGCTGTTATACAAGCTAGAACGGCTAGAGGATTACGCTCAGTATCTTAAAGACCATCCGGCTGAAGTCAAGGCACTCTATGAAGAAATTCTGATTCATGTCACCAGTTTTTTCCGCGACTCGGAAGCGTTTCAACAATTGAAGGAGCAAGTCTTTCCGACGATTACCCAAAATAAATCAGAGGATGCTCCGATTCGGATTTGGGTAGCGGGATGTTCGACGGGGGAAGAAGTCTACTCAATCGCTATTTGCTTGCTGGAGTTTTTGCGAGATACTAGCCGTCAGCCCATTCAGATTTTTGCAACGGACATCAGCGAGACAGCGATTAACAAAGCGAGGTCTGGTGTTTATCAAGAAAATCAGATGGTGGAGGTGTCACCAGAACGCCGACAACGCTTCTTTAATAAGTTAGAGAATGGCGGTTATCAAATTAGTAAAGTTGTCCGCGAACTGTGTATATTTGCTCGACAAGACTTGGGCAGCGATCCGCCTTTTTCTAATTTGGATCTGGTTAGCTGTCGCAATGTGCTGATTTATCTAGGAGAGGCGTTGCAACAACGGGTGATGCCGAGCTTCCATTACAGTCTCAACGCCAGAGGATTTCTCTGGCTAGGTACTTCAGAAAGCACGGGTAAATTCTCAGGCTTGTTTACTTTAATTGATAGAAAGTACAGATTTTATGCCAAGAAGCTAACTGTCGCTCGACCCATTTTTTCCTTTGTCACAAGCCAGCATCCAGTGTCAATAATGGATAGCCCGAAGCGGATAAATGAGATTACAAAGGATAATTTTAACTTACAAAAAGAAACCGACCAACTGATCTTGAATCGCTATACTCCAGTGGGTGTGGTGATTAATGAGAAAATGGATGTTCTGCAACTTCGGGGAAAGACCGATCTCTACCTCCGACTGCCATCAGGAACGCCAAGCTTTAACGTATTGAAAATGGTGCAAGACGATTTGCTCCTTGGGCTACGCACCGCCGTATATCAAGCACAACAGCAAGATGTACTGGTGAGAAAGGAAGGGTTACAAATGGTAGATGGCGATCGCTCAAAATTTGTCAATATTGAGGTAATTCCCTTTAAGAATGACATTGCCCAAGAGCGCTATTTTTTAGTTCTATTTGAAGAAGCAACCGCCCCCATTCGCCACCTCAACCCGATTGCTCCTGAAGATTTAGAGCAGAATGATTTAGAGCAGGAGATTGGGCGACTGAAGCAAGAACTCGCAACGGCAATTCAAGAACAGGCAGCGGCTCATGAGTATCTGCAAGCCGCCCTCCAAGAGCAGGAGCATACAAACCAAGACCTGAAAGTTGCCAATGAGGAAATATTGTCGAGCAATGAGGAGTTGCAAAGTACCAATGAAGAACTAGAAACAGCTAAAGAAGAGATTCAAGCGACCAACGAAGAACTACAGACAACCAATGAAGAACTTCGCAGTCGAAACTTGGAATTACACGCTGTCAATAACGATCTGATCAATTTGCTTGCCAGTAGTCACATCCCAATTTTGATGCTGACCAACGATTTGAGGGTTCGACGCTTCACGCCAATGGCGCAAAAATTATTCAATTTCATTCCTACTGATGTTGGACGACCCTTTAGCGATATCAGAACTACTCTTGAGCTTCCTGATTTAGAACCTTTGATTTTAGAGGTGATTGAAACCTTGAGTCCAAAGGAGCTAGAAGTTCAAACCCAGGCAGGATATTGGTATAACCTCCGCATTCGTCCCTACCGCACCACAGAAAACCGGATTGATGGGGCAGTGGTGGTGTTAATTGATATTGATGCTCTTAAACGCAGTGCTACAACCCTAGAAACGGCTCGGAAGTATGCAGAAGCGATCGTGGAAACGGTACAAATGCCTTTGCTGGTGCTGGATAATAAGTTGCGGGTGAACCGAGCGAATCGATCGTTCTATGAAACGTTTCAGGTTTCATCACTGGAAACTATTCAGTCTTCGATCTTTGAGATCGGGAATGGTCAGTGGGATTTGCCGACAATGCGATCGCTCCTAGAAGATACTTTTGCTAATGACACGCCGATTGCAAACTTTGAAGTCGAGCATTGCTTTGAACAAATTGGACAAAAAACTGTGCGGCTTACTGCTTGTAGAATTTTGCAAGCTGGGGATGTCCAAATGCTTTTGCTGGCGATTGAAGACATCAGCCAACAGAAGCAGTTTGAGGCAGAAAAGTCACAGCTACTCGTCCAGGAGCAGTCAGCGCGTCAACAGGCAGAAACCGCCAATCAAAGTAAGGATGATTTTTTATCCAATCTCTCTCACGAACTCCGTAACCCGCTTAATACGATCCTGGGTTGGGCGCAACTTCTGAGTAAAAAAAAGTTAGATGAAGCCACAGTCACTCGCGCCCTGGAGGTGATCGAGCGGAGTGCCAGAGCGCAATCTCAGTTAATCGAGGATCTCCTTGATGTTTCGAGGATTAACAGTGGAAAGCTACAATTAAACACTCGTCCGCTCGATCTAGCTTTGATAGTAAATGCGGCGATTGAGTCTATTCAATTGGCAGCAGAAACCAAAAACATTCAAGTTACTTCGCAGTTGGACTCGGCGCTCATTGTGGGAGATAGCGATCGCTTGCAGCAAGTTCTCTGGAATCTCCTCACTAATGCAATTAAGTTCACTTCATCCGGTGGGCGCGTGGAAGTGACGCTAACATCTGTGCAAAATCACGCTCAGATCCGAGTCTGCGACACAGGGCGAGGCATTGGGGCTGAGTTGCTACCTTATGTATTCGATCGCTTTCGTCAAGGCGATGCCAGCAGCAGCAAAGCGACTCAAGGGCTGGGTTTGGGCTTGTCGATTGTTTGGAATATTGTGGAACTACATGGCGGCACGGTACAAGCAGAAAGCCTCGGTGAAGCACAGGGAACGACGATGACGGTAAGGTTGCTTCTGCGATCACTTCCGCCGAGCCAATTGGAGCCAGTGGAACCTGATGTACCGAGTGATGCAGTTCCATCTTTAGGTGGTTTGCAGATCCTGGTTGTTGATGACGATTCGGATATCTGTAATTTTGTAACGTGGATCTTGGAAAATGCGGGAGCCGAAGTTGGAGTGGCTACCTCAGCTAAAGAAGCGATCGCCTCGCTAACCAAAACACCCAACCGATATGATGTACTGTTATCCGATATTGGTATGCCAGAGAACGACGGCTACTGGTTGATTCGTCAAGTCAGAGGGTTTGACGCGGAAACCGGAGGACAAATCCCAGCCGCCGCGTTAACTGCCTATGCTAGCGATCGGGATCGTCAACAGGCGATTGCGGCTGGTTTTCAAGCACATCTGGCTAAACCAATCGATCCTTCACAACTGATATTCACGGTGGCGAACTTGGTTGTAACTAGAAATACCAGTGCATAGGCAGGTGTCCTGTCTCTGCTTGCATAAGATAAAGAATATAGCGTTTCTCAGTTGGGTGGAATACATCGCGGTTATTTTGTTTTCGCCACCAACGTTAGGAACATGGCAATGCCATGTCCCTACAGATGTATCTCACCCAACCCTTGAATTGCTATAGTTTAAAATTGGGTTTTTTGACTCATTAAGTAGGAAAGAAATTAGTGCAACTCGTGGATATTTTAATCCTCTCAAATGGGCCTGGGGAGTTGGCAACCTGGGTGCGTCCAGTTGTGCGACGTTTAAGAGGACAGTTGGGAGATGAGCGAGAAAAGGTGCGGGTTTCTGTTGTATTGTCGCCTTGTACTCATGCTACCGGAAAAGAAGCAGCGATCGCACTCTCCTATCCAGAAGTAGACCGCGTACAGGGAGCAGATCATTTTTTAAAGTTTTTGCTTTGGGGAAAGACTGCCGAAAATTGGGAATGGCGCGATTGCGGTGTAGTAGTCTTTTTAGGAGGCGATCAATTTTTTGCCGTAGCGATTGGCAAACGCTTAAATTATCGTACCGTTGTCTATGCGGAATGGGAAGCTCGTTGGCAGGGCTGGATTGACAAATTTGGTGCGATGAAACCAGAGATTATCGCCAAAGTTCCTCAAAAATATGCCGATAAATTTACTGTTGTCGGGGATTTAATGGCAGACGTATCTCAAGAAGGCAAAGAAGACTCTTATACTGCCTCATTTTTACTCAGTCCGGAACTTATCGGATTACTTCCAGGATCGAAAGCGGCTAAACTAGCTCAAGGTGTGCCTTTGTGTTTAGCGATCGCAGAAAACATCCACAAACAACGTCCCCAAACTCAATTTGTAATTCCTGTTGCTCCTACTTTAGATTTATCAACTTTATCTAGATTTGCTGACAAAGACCAAAACCCAGTAATTGAACTGGTGAAAGGTTCTTCAGCCAAGCTTATCGTACCGGAACCGCCAGAGTTGCCATATTTCAAGACAGAGGCTGGATTGCGGGTGCAATTGTGGACGCGATCGCCTGCTTACGAATTATTATCCCAATGTTCGCTATGTTTTACCACCGTGGGAGCCAACACCGCTGAACTCGGTGCCTTAGCAGTACCAATGATCGTTTTACTGCCAACTCAACAACTTGATGCCATGCGAAGCTGGGATGGTTTGCCTGGGTTACTCGCCAACTTGCCACTATTAGGTTCCAGTTTTGCCAAAGCGATCAACTGGATAATAATGAAACAGGTAATGAAACAGGGGCGTTTATATGCTTGGCCTAATCTCTGGGCGAAATCGCAGGTAGTGCCAGAATTGGTAGGCAGACTACAAGCAGCAGAGGTGGCAGCACTGGCTTTAGATTATCTTAACCACCCGGAAAAATTACAACAAATGCGCGATCGCCTCAAAAGTCTTCGCGGTCAACCTGGTGCTGCGGAAAAACTAGCAACTTTAGTTTGTCAAGAGCTAGGAGTTATAAGTTAATAACTGCTCCCTATTTTAAGAAGATTTCCCATCTCTTCGACCTAGTTCATAAACGCCACAACTCATACAAGCTAGTATTCCCATACTAATTGCCCAGCTGCGTCCTAAACCGATTTCCACACCGTAATTGCAGGCGGCACCAACAATTAAAAAAGGTACAATGCTCAAAATGGAAGCATAAAAAGCGTTTTGTGATTCTCTACCCTTACGAGTTCTTTCAAATTCCTCATTAGAAGTGTATAGCGATCGCTCAGCAAAGTTAAACCAGCGATTTAGTTGTTCTGTAACCCATTCACTGGCTGGAGAGAAACCTAGATATAAAGCTAACGACCATAAAGAGGCACCAGCGATCGCAGTCGCATCGAGAGCGAATCTAAAAGGTAAAATTTCAGTCAGCATGAGTTTTAAAGCATTATATTTTTCACTTTTAGGAATTTTAACAAAATTAAAGAATCTCGCGAAATAGCCAATACCCCTCTACTGGGAGGCTTGACAGAGCTGCAATCTAGAGTAGAATACACCACGATCTTTGATTTTTTTTGGCAAAATACACCGTTGTGTGTAACTTATTTAAGCAGTCGAGGAGCGAATTAATGCAGCAAGCGCCAACGCCACCGAATCTCCAAAACCGCTTTCTGCGTCCCATATTTCTTCTACTTTTTCTAGGGCTGAGTTTAATTGGGTTAATGCCAGCAGTAGAACTTCAGGAGGAGAAAGTTGAGGCGAGGGAAATTAGAACAAATTCAGTATTAACTCGCAGTAGTTGGCAAGGTGCATCTTTCCCTGTCGAAAATTTTAAAGGCTACACTTCTGGCTTTGGCTACCGCCGTTCTCCCACTGACGCTTCTGGTTGGGAATTTCATCGCGGTTTAGACATTGCTGGGCCAGAAGGCAGCTACATCCGCAATTGGTGGGCAGGTTACGTCGTGGAAGTCTCAGACCATACCGCCTGCGGCACCTTAATTAAGATCCAATCTGGGCAATGGCAGCACGTCTACTGTCACCTGAAAGGGAGTGTAGGAACTGCCAATGGCAACCGTTATGTAATAGATCGTGGCGGTGGCATCATAATTTGGCAAGGTCAACAGCTCCCCGCAGGGGCACGGATTGGTCGTATAGGTATGACTGGGCGTACCACTGGCCCCCACCTGCATTGGGGCTTAAAGTACGCTAATAACTATGTAGATCCTGCCCAGGTTCTCCGAGCTATGTACTCTCAACAACCAGGCACCACTCAGCAATTTGCTCAGGGTTTCTCTGAGCAATTCACAGGACAGCCGTCTTGGGGTAGCTCTCAGGGGCGACGCACCATAGATTAGTGAAGTGGCTCGTGGATGGGGTACTACAGTTTTGGCGTGTTCTTAACCCTCTCCTTAGAGGAGAGGGTTAAGGAAGAATTTTTTCACGGGAGAGGCTTTAAAATTAACCCCCTTCCCTTGAAGGAAAGGGAAGGGGGTTAGGTGTGTATTAGACTCAACGGCGAAAGAAAAATAGATTAAAAGAGAACCTTTTTCTTTTTTTTTCTTTTTTCTACACGCTCTCTTTTAAAGGAGCGGAGGGAAGCACTAGCTCTTGCTTACGCTTTTGGATGTATTCATCAACGATCTGACGGAAGCGATCGCCTTCAATGGTTTCGTGGTCTAACAGCAGATCCACGAGCATATCTATCAAGGAGCGGTTTTCCAGAATTATCCGGCAAGCTTCTTTGTAGCAATGGTCAACAATTGAACGGACATGACCATCAATCCGAGCTGCAATCTCCTCCGAATACTCGCTGCGGTTCCCCCAATCTCGACCTAAAAATACTTCTCCATTCGGACTTTCTAGCGCCACAGGCCCAAGCTCGGACATTCCAAACCGTGTCACCATCTGTCGCGCTCGTTCCGTCACCTTCTCCAGGTCGTTACCCGCTCCAGTAGTTACTTCATCGTTGCCAAAGATGATTTCCTCTGCTGCTCTCCCGCCTAAGGTAGCAGTAATGCTGGAGAGAATTTGAGATTTGGAATCCAAACCTATCTCCTCGGCAGGAGTAAACCAAGTTAGCCCCAAAGCTTGCCCGCGAGGCAGTATGGTGACTTTCTCTAAAGGGTTGTGGTGGGGACTCAGGGTGCCGACGATTGCGTGACCAACCTCGTGATAAGCAATCAGACGCTTCTTCCTGCCATCTACCAAGGGTGTTCGTTCCATGCCAGCTACCACCCGGTCTATGGCATCGTTGATTTCTAGTTCTGAAACGGCTTCTTTCCGGCGACGAGCCGTTAAAATGGCGGCTTCGTTGAGCAGGTTGGCTAAATCAGCACCTGTGAAACCTGGGGTACGACGAGCGATCGCTTCTAAGGATACTTCCGGAGCGATTTTTTTGTTGCGGGCGTGTACATCCAAAATTTCCCGTCGTCCTTTCAGATCCGGGTAGTCTACTATTACTTGGCGGTCAAAGCGTCCCGGACGCAGTAATGCCGAATCTAGTACATCGGGACGGTTGGTGGCAGCAATAATAATAATCCCAGTGTTGCCTTCAAAGCCGTCCATTTCGGTCAGCAACTGGTTGAGGGTTTGTTCCCTCTCGTCGTTACCGCCGCCGATACCTGTGCCGCGTTGCCGTCCTACAGCGTCAATTTCATCGATGAAGATTAAACAAGGGGCGTTTTCCTTGGCTTTTTTAAACAAGTCGCGGACGCGGGATGCACCAACGCCGACAAACATTTCCACAAACTCAGATCCAGAGATGCTGAAAAATGGGACTCCAGCTTCGCCGGCGATCGCTTTTGCCAATAAAGTCTTACCCGTTCCCGGAGGGCCTACTAACAGCACTCCTTTGGGAATTCTCGCACCTATTGCTGTAAACCGTTCCGGTTGCTTCAGGAAAGTGACAACTTCTTCTAGTTCTTCTTTGGCTTCTTCAATCCCAGCTACATCGTCAAATTTGATTCCTGTTTTCGCCTCCATCTGGAATCTAGCTCTGGATTTGCCAAAGTTCATCGCTTGACCAGAGGAATTGCTAGAACGACGGAAAACGAACATTAAAACTGCCATTAAGAACAACAGCAAAAGTAAATTTGCCGCCACCCCCAAAACAGCCGCGTTATCCCCAGACGGTTGTACATCCAAGTCAATGTTTTTATCGCGGAGTCTTTCAATCAACTCTGGATTTTGCTCGAACAGCATCACCTCTTGACGCGGAGCTGTGGAGCTTTGCCCCTTTAATGTCACCCTAGCAATCTTGGTTGCTGGGTCAATTTCTACTTTGGTGACTTGGTTGGCATCAATTTTCTGCAACAGGTCGCCATAACTGAGGGTGTTCTGCTCTACCTTGGCAAGGGCTGGGGAACCCAACAACATCCCCTGAAAAATCATCAAACCTGCGGCAAGTTGCCAGAAGCGTTTCGGCTTCTTAGCACGATTCTCCTTAGAATTTTTTGGTTGTTCTTGCCCTGTCCATGCTCTCATTGAGGAATTGTTTTTCATACAAATGCCCTTTGCCTGCTGCTTTGACTGAACCTCTCACTTGCTGGATTTCCTGAGAAATATACCTGATTCAGCAGTTGAGTTAACCTTTCTACAATCTAGTTTAACTTTCTCTATTACAGCCGTGAGTGCTAACCGATCCGCTTTGTTTGACGGACTCATTGACAAAGTTCGCTTAAATCAGCTATCTTAAATGTAGTCATTACGACTTCGATTTATTTTGGCTTGATCTTAGCGGTCGATATGCAGATGAAATTTAATACAGCATATGCTGGAGTTTAGTTAAATATTTTTGCTGTTATTCAAATCAGTTTTTAACCCTAGTAGAGGCGAATATGGTCAAAATAGTTGGAATTGGCGGGAGTTTAAGACCTGCATCCCAGAGCCAGCAGGCTTTGAATTTAGCCGCTGGGCGGGTGCAAGCTTTGGGAGCTTCAGTAGAAATTCTCGATTTGCGACAGATGCAGTTGCCGTTCTGCAACGGGGAAAAAGAATATCCCGGCTTTCCGGATGTTGAGCGTTTGCAAAAGGCGGTAGCCGAGGCCGATGGCATAATTTTGGCGACCCCTGAGTATCATGGCAGTCTCAGTGGTGTGATGAAAAATGCCTTGGACTTGATGAGCTTCGACCAGATGAGCGACAAAGTTGTTGGTTTAATTAGTGTATTGGGCGGGCAAGTCAACAGCAACGCTCTCAACGATCTGCGGCTGATTATGCGTTGGGTTCATGCTTGGGTAATTCCAGAGCAAATTGCAATTGGACAAGCTTGGAAAGCCTTCAGCCCAGATGGCAAGTTGCTGGATGAGAAACTATCCCAGAGATTCGATGAGTTTGCTCAGAGTTTAGTAGAAAACACCCAAAAACTCCGAAACGTTGCCTAACCTAAGAACCTCACCCCCAGGCTCTCTCCGTTTTTCGGAGAGAGCAGCTAGAGTCTATGGCTCTGGCGGGGTGAGGTTCTTTTGTGAATGTAATCAGCCAAACTACATAACTCTCAAAGCCTTGCAAGTGAAGCAGAGCTTAAGCTAAATCATTCCCAGGCTCAGCCTGGGAATGAGAGAATGGCTTAGTGGTGGTGATGGTCGTGATTATGACCGTGCTGATGGTCGTGATCGTGACCGTGGTGATGACCGCTATGGGTATGAGCTTGCACTGCTGCCATCTGAGGATTTACGGAAAGTGCTTGCTCTGAGAGTAAAGCCTCAATTTGAGGATTTGCCCAATCTGCCGCCATCTTTAAGAATTCGGGATTGTCGTTAACGCACTCCATTTGCACGTAGGTAACGTGCGGATGGCGACGACGCAACCCGTGCAGGATGTGGTCTACATCTAACAGAGTTTCGTGATTTTCTGTGGCAAAGCCTATCGGCATGAAGACAAGTGATGTTGCCCCTAGCTGAATTAGGTTAAGAGCCGCTTGCTTAGCATCAGGCTGAGTCCATTCAATTAGGGGCGTGTCGTGGTTGAGCCAGCCCACTGAAATCAGCGGATATTTGTTCATCAGTTTGTCCCGTACTTTGTCGTACAGGGCTTGACTTTCGACAATACCTGATGTAAAGCCTTTGGCTTTGTGGGGGCAACCGTGGTTCATCAACACGATCCCTGTTTGCGAGGGCAGATGCGCTACTGCCAAGTCGCGAACAATTTTCTCTTCTACGAGATTGGCTAGCAAATCGATGTAGGCGGTTTCGTTGTAGAAGGAGGGGATGTAACGCTGTCCTTTGACCCAGTGTTCACTGCCATCAGCGAGATTGACTAGGGCGTTGTTGACTTGTTCGACGGCGATGCCGCTGGTGAAGATGGAATCTACTACTAATAGGGGGTAGATCAGGATTTTGTCAAATCCTTGAGCTTTGATTTCTGTGAGGACTTGTTCGGGTAGGAAGGGGGCGCAGAAGTTAAAGGCTTTGAAAACTTGGACGCGATCGCCCCATTTTTCCTGTAAATTTTTCTCTATCCCAGCCCGCTGTTTTTCAAAAATGGCGTTGTGGGGGGAAATAAAATTACCGTGCTGATGATCCCACTCGTGCAAGTCAAAAATTGCCAAAATCTTGGCAATTGGCGGATACATCCAGGTGGGAACTGGGGCAAATTTGGCGGTGAGTAGATTTAAAGCTTGTTCGTTGTAGTTGGCGAAATCTTCGTAACTTTCAACTTCTCCGTAACCCATTAGCAAGACGGCTACTTTGTCTGTACCTTGTTGAGCGTTCGGTGTTTGTTGCAGTTTTTCAGGGGTGGCAACCAAGTCGCATTCCTCCAAAGGAATATTTTCTTTCTTTAGAGTGGACTTTGGCAAAGCGCATTGTTTTACAGCTTCATTGCCCTCAAAGTGCCACTCATAATCTAGCTTAACATCCCCTAGGGGGGGATTAGGTTAAATAATTCAGTAATTAAATAATAATCCAGCAAGTTTTGCTGGGGCGATTCATCGTTGGGAAGATTTATGCTTTACGAGGCACAAAGAACGCGATCGCGTCCTTGTTGTTTAGCGCGATATAAAGCCGCATCAGCTGCTCGAATCACCGCGGAACCTGTCAAGCCATGTGTGGGGAAAATTGCTACCCCTATTGATAGGGTAATAGAACCAAGGCTCTGACGGCGATTTTGTAAATTTAGGTGCTTAACTCCTTCCCGGATAGCTTCGGCTCGTTCTCTGGTAGCCTCTAAAGATGCTTCTGGCAGAATCAGCGTTAGCTCCTCACCGCCGTAACGACAGGCAATATCTGAACCACGGGTATGACTTTTCAAAAATACGCCAAGTTCTCTCAGCACAGTATCACCTGCTTCGTGACCAAAGGTGTCGTTAAAGTGCTTAAAGTGGTCAACGTCGATCATAATGATTCCCAGTGATTGCTGTTTGCGCTCAGCGCGGCTAATCTCCCGTTCCAGAGATTCTTCCAAGTAACGGCGATTATATAAACCAGTAAGAGTGTCACGGATACTCTGCTGCTTGAGAGCTTCGTGCAGTTTTAAGTTTGCCAACGCCAACCCAATGTGTTCAGCAACTGTTGTGGCTAACTGTTGTTTGGCTTGGGTGAATTGTCCCAAAGCTTGAGAACTCAAATACAGTACGCCCAAGGCTTCCCCCTGTGCCATCATCGGGACGCATAGAGATGCAGGGGGGATTGGGGATTGGGGATTGGGGATTGGGGATTGGGAGTAATTCTCCTCGGTGTTGGTGCGCCTGGCTTGATCTAGCCCAATCCCCAATCTGTGCTTGCAGCGCAAACCACGATGATCGCATTCAAACAAATGCGATCGCCCACGTCGTAGCGCCCAACATTCATTAGGCGTGAACAAAAGCTGGCTAGTAAACGTTGAATCTCCCCAGGTAGCAACAGCCTCAACTATTTGTTTTGAGGAATTAATCACAAATACCCCACCTGAGAAATTAGGAAATAAGGGTTGGACTAATCCAGCGATCGCGCTATAAGCTTCTTCAATACTTAAGCAAGTTTGTAGAATATGGCTCATTTCTCCAAGCAAGGCGATTTCTCGGTTGCGAGATTCTAATTCCTTTACCCAGCTACGTAACTCAGTGTTAGCTTCCTGCAAGGCTTCTTCTGAGGCCTTACGTTCAGTGATGTCGCGCAAAATTACAGTAAATATTTTTTCGCTGCCTAATTCCAGTTGGGAAATTGAAGCTTCAGCAGGGAACTCTGTACCATTTTTGCGACAACCAAAAATCTCGCGGCGATCGCCGATTTTCCTTGCCACACTCTCAGATTGGAAAAATTGCGCCAGGTCTTGAGGATGAGCATCTGCAAAACTTTCTGGCAACAGCAAGCTAAGCGGTTTTCCTAAAACTTCATTAGCAGTGTAGCCAAAAATCTTTTCCGCGCCTTGATTGAATAATGTAATTTGCTGGCTTTGATTTACTGAGATAATCGCATCTTCAGCAATATCCAAAATTCCTGCCAGACGAACACCGGAAGCTATTAGCGCGTCTTCGCTTCGCTTAGTAGCTGTGATGTCACTGTTGATTTCCAGAATTTTTATCGGATTGCCGTGCAAATCCCGTTGAATTGCCAAACGTCCAGCAACTACGATAGTTGTACCATCCCGTTTGGTCTGGATAAGTTCACCTTCCCAGCGTCCTTCTCGTAATAGCTTGGCTTGGATTTCAGGCAACCCTTTGGGAAATTGCGTTTGCAGTAATTTATAGCTTTCCTTTCCTAAAGCTTCTTGTTTTGTCCAACCATACATTTTTTCTGCGCCACGATTCCAAAAGGTGAGATTAAAGTTCAAATCTAAAGTTAGGATGGCATCGTGAGCCAGATCGAGCAGTTGTGCCTGATCTTGTAACATTTTTTGTGTGCGTTGGCGCTCGAAGAGTTTGAGTTGCAACTCTTCGTTGGCTTGGCTCAATTCCTCGTTACGCTTTATGGCTTTGAACTCTAGCTCGTCTTTGGCTTTTTGCAGATTCGATTCTGTCTGCTTTCGTCGGGTGATATCCATGACTGTGCCAACCATCCGCACCGCCTGGAAGCCGCTATCGTAGAAAAATTGTCCTTTGGCTTCTATCCAGTGGATGCTGCGATCGCGCCAGATGACACGAAATTCCTGTTCGTAGTCTGCTTTGGCTTTCACGCATCTGTTTAGGGCTTGGGTGATGCTTTCGCGGTCTTCAGGATGAACGCATTCATTGAAAGCTTCATAGGTGCCATTAAATGTTCCTGCTTCCAGCCCGAATAGCAGTGCATAATTATCAGACCAAGTAATTTTGTCGGTGAGGATATTCCAGTCCCAAATCCCTATGCGGGCTGCTTCTAGGGCTAATCTCAGCTGCTCTTCACTCTGTTGCAGTACGACTTCTGCTTTGGCGCGATCGCTTAATTCTAAATGCAGCAGCTGGTTACTCGCAACGAGTTGGTTTTCTTGTTCTGTGACCTTTTGGAGCAGTTGACTTAAAGATTGCCAGAGCAAGGCAATTTCATCATTTCCTTGGCGTACTGGTATTTGGATTTTATCGCCCAGACGGATGCGGTGTAAGGCGGATGCGATCGCTAAAATTGGATCGACAATCTTTCCAGCCACCATCCAGCCAAATATCGCCAACACGACGCCAAACACCATGTCCCCGATCAATATCTGTTGTTGCAACTGACGCGCTGGCGCAAACGCAATATCAGTTTTCTGCCGCACCAGCACCACCCAACCCAAGCCAGGATAGTTCAAGTAGCCCTGAGAGCGAGCAAAACCAGTTATATAAGTTTTACCATCTGCCCAAGTTTCAACTAGATAGCGGTTCTCACCATAACGTTCTGGGTCAAAGTTTTTGGGTTTCATCTGTAGCCCCTGTAACTTTGGCGAACCTAACAACATGGTGCCATTTTGACTTAAAATCAGCATCTCTACCTGGGAACGGCTTTGTAGCGCCGACAGCCAGTTGCGAACTTCTCTAGCCCATTCCCAACTTAGATGAGCGCACAATACACCTTTGAAATTACCTTCAAAATCGGTCACGGGTGCGGCTACATCTACAACGCTCAGGGATTCGCCATTAAAGTTGGGTAGCAACTTAGCCAGCGCTGTTTTATGCAAATCGGCTACATCAGGTAATTTCTGCCCTTTGAGAAACCAAGGTTGTTGAGAGTTTTTGCCTTCCAGCAATTTTCCCGTACTAACTTGGACAATTCCCAAGGTGTCAGCAAGACCAATCCAGGCATAGTTAGGATTGGTGCTTTGCAGCTTTTCTAGGAAACTTCGCATCTCCTCTGATGGCGTCGCATAATCTCGCAGTGTGTGGAGTGTGGCGATATTCTGAATATCCCGGTAGCGCTCGAACATCCCCCGATCCAGCTTATCTGTAATCTGGTGCGCTAACTCGACTAAGGCATTACCCGCCTCAGCTTCTATTCTGGCGCTAGTAAGTTGGCTGACGGTGACACTTTGCAAGATCGACAGTATCAGGGTAATGCCACCAACTGCCAAACCCAAGCGGACTCTGAGACTGTATCGAGGATCGACAGCGATGCTAAGGCGACCGAAAAACTGGGAGCGATCGCCTTTCTCCGGTGAAAACCCAGTTACTGCTAAGAGCCATTTGCGTACCACTGCACTCATTTCAGCCCCGCTACTTCATAATTACTTAATAGTATCTTCTTGAAATCTTTAATATTAGGGTTCCCACCTAGCCAGTAGCGCGATCGCAGCGTTAGCATTACTTAATAAATCCAAGCAACATCGCGATTTTTTGCAGTTTATATAGCTAAAAAGCCCTGTATTAGGCTAGACATTGAAAAACCAGCATGAGAAAGAAAAAAGTGAAGAATTATTTTTTTCCTTTTGCTTTTTAATACTGTGTCTAGCGATATACGGAGTAATCGCCTAACAAACTACCCAGAGCAACCTCGCTGCAAATAATCTAAAAGTTTTATTCTTTTTCTATCTTAGGGTAGATGCTTTATATACAGTCAATTTTAGATTAAATTAATGAGCCTAATCATTTGTCCCGGAATCCACGAGCCAGAACTGACTGAAGGCTTCTTAAAAGGGTTGCGATGGGAAGGTTCAAATCAAAATTTATTGATTTTTCCGGCTCACGACTACCCAGCTTATTCAGCTATTGACATATTCCAGTTTTTATGGAAAAGTTCGGTAAATTCTCCGGTAGTATTTATCAGTTTTAGTGCTGGTGTTGTAGGTGCCATTGGCGCAGCTTGGATGTGGCAGCTATCGGGAAGAAGCGTAAAGGCTTTTATTGCTGTAGATGGCTGGGGTGTTCCTTTAAGTGGCAATTTTCCGATTCACCGAATCAGCCACGATTACTTTACTCACTGGAGTTCCGCTGTACTGGGAACCGGGGAAGATAGTTTCTATGCCGATCCGTCAGTGGAGCATTTAGAATTATGGCGATCGCCTGAAACTGCACAAGGTTGGCGAGTAAGTTCAGGTAGTAGTACCCAAACGCGAAGATACACAACAGCAGCTGAGTTTTTAACTTGCTTGTTGCAACGTTACGGCAATGAGTAGTAGTTTACAAGCAATTTGCTGACAGCAATACCTCCTCGCTACTACACCCTCTTGAAAGTAAGCCTTGAGAGGTATGAATTTTGGCTCTGATAAAATCAACCTGGTATGAGATTAATCAGGAAAGTAGTATCTATGCCTTATCAACAAATTGAGGAATTACCAGATTCCGTAAAAAATCACCTACCCAAACACGCCCAAGAGATTTTCTTGGCAGCATTTAATAATGCTAATGAAGAATACAAAGAGGAAGAAACTGCCTTTAAAGTTGCTTGGAGTGCCGTGAAACGTGATTATGAAAAAGGAGACGATGGTAACTGGCTCAAGAAGCCAGAATAGAAAGAGACGTGAAAGCGATCGCTGCCACTAATTTAGTATAAAAATATTAGCTGTGTGGCATATTTCAATAAAGTTATACACCCAAGAGATTGACTTTGACTAACACCAGTCGCTTACCACCACAAACCGATCCGCCTCTTTCACCCAGGCTGACATTGCCAACAATGTACGATCTACCTAGCGAAGATCCAGAGGAACCGGGTTTGCCAGACGAATATCACGGATATCAGCCGCCGCTGTTGAGACAAACTTTCAAGCCTGCTAACTTTGACCCAGAGGAAATTTTTGTCGGTGCCGATCTGAATATTTATTACGATCTTCGCCATCCCAATTGGTATAAACGCCCAGATTGGTTTGCCGTTTTGGGAGTTCCCAGACTCTACGATGGGGACAAATTGCGCTTAAGCTACGTTCTATGGCAAGAACAGGTCAGTCCGTTTGTTGTCGTTGAATTATTGTCGCCAAGCACCGAGGATGAAGATTTAGGTCGCCCTGTTTCTGATAGAGGAAAGCCACCTACTAAATGGCAAGTTTACGAACAGATTTTGCGCGTTCCTTATTACATTGTTTCCAGTGGCTATACGAAGGAAATGCAGGCATTTCGTCTGGTGGCTGGTGCTTACGAACGTACCGAATTGACCAATGGGCGTTTATTAATTCCTCAGTTAGAGCTAAGTTTAGGTTTGTGGCAAGGTAGCTATGAAAATATCGAACGAACTTGGTTAAGGTGGTTTACAGCATCTGGAGAGTTAATTCTAACTCCGGGTGAGGAAGCCCAGGAGGAAGTAATCGCTATCCAGCAGGAAGTAGCCGTCGCCCAAGCTGAAGCCGCCGTCGCCCAGCAGCGGGCTGAACGGCTAGCAGCAAAACTACGTGAGTTGAATATTGATCCAGATCGGTTGGAATAGGTAGAAGTTAGCGATCGCATCCTCATCTCTTCTCAGCGCGATCGCTCTCGTTAATTTATATCTACTCAATACAAAATCCCCCAAATTTTACCCCTTTTTTAAGGGGCTGGGGGATTAAAATAATGAAGTTGCGATTAGCGGATTGGCGGACAGGGAACGGGTGGGAACCCTCCCGCCTCAATCACGAAGTCATCGAAATCCTCATCTTTTCCTGGTTGGGGTAGCCCTGCATCATCCCAAGCGATGCGAACGCCAGTAATTTCTTCGTTCGTGCCACCATCCAAACGGCCATTAAACGCAGCGGCTAAGTTGGTGGTGGATCTGACACTGCGGCGAGTTTGACCTGTAGGGCTAACAGATTCCAGGTAGAAAGCATACCGGGTATTCGCCTTAAAAGTATATTCGCTGAGTCGATTTTGTACAGCGCCCCCATCAACTGTCCCCAGAAAATCGATTGCCGTGCCAATATTGTTTTGACCGGGCGAGGAAGACTGAGGCTGGCCGCTTCCGAAGGCGTCATAGGGTTTGACTTCCTGAAACAGCACCGTCTGTTCACCCGTATCTAAATTGACAACACCAAGCGTTGATAGATAAGCTCCGTGGGACTCTTTGAATTCAAATTCAACCGTCGTATCCACCGGAAACTGGACAGCTTCATTGCCAAACATATCTTCAGCGTGAACGGGTGTTGCCACGCCCACAAACCCAACCGCGATCGCTCCCAGTAGCCACTTGAACCCGGCGGTTCTAAAGTTTTTACGCTTCATCTGCCTCATCGTATTCTTGCTCCTGCTCACACTAGAATGACTGTGCAACTGACAACCAAACCTCTACCAAGTCCGCAAACCGGAACTGGCTCTGGAAATGTCTTTTTGCTGCAAAGTAGTTCTCAAGTTTTCTACTTCTGCCCTTAACTGCTCTAACCGCTGACACGCCTGGGGAACAGCGGGTGGTGTTTGAGGCTGTCGCGTAAACCGGCGGCTAGTGGGAGTTTGTTGTGTCAGAGCAGCTCCGCAGGCTTGAAAGGCTGCTTGTGACTCCTGGTTAAGCCGGGTAATATTTGCGGTTAGTTCCGGATCTAACTTGTCATCAGTATCAAAAACGGGTGCCGTGTTGTTCCAGATATTAGTTCCCGTGATGTCAGAATAACTACGGTCGGCTCTAGCAGGCGCAGCAATACCCAGCGCCACAATTGATAAACCAACAACCCAACCCAGAGATTTTATGGTGTGCATTTGGCGTACTCCTTAAAACTTCAATGCTGTCCCAACACCTAATACAAACCGAGAGCCATCACCCGCACCTGCAATGTCGCGCAAGGCTGGAGTAATCACAAAAGGCAAGTTTTTGAAGGGAGCGATGGAAAGACCCAATGCTAAGTCCTGCCCTGTCCATTCCGCAATCAAACTAACAGGTCGAACAACTCGAACTGCTAAATTTCCAAACACGTTGATATTGTTTTGACCGGCATCAACCGCACCGTTGGAACGGAACTGTCCATCACCGACACCAACCGTAACAGCAACGCGACTGAAAGCATTATTGAGAGATTCTCGCGTTCGGAATACTTTGGTAACAACTCCATATTTGGATTGTTCAAAGTCGTTGCGACCAATATTTAGAAAGCCATTCCAGCCTAATGCTGCTGAGACATCTCCCCCAAATCGACGATGCAGCTTGCCATTAAAACCACCTTCGCCGAAGCTGTCATTTGTAGCTAAAGCGTAAGATAGTTCTACCCCCACGGCTTTATCAGCATTGCCTAAGCCGATGCCTATCCCCGCAGCCCCTACAGAACCGCTATCTTCTCGCACGCTGGGTTGATAGGTGCCACTGATAAAGGCGGTGTTTCTATCTGCACCATAGCCAACTGGGATATAGATACTGAGGGCTGGCGAAGATTCAAATTCTTCGATTGGTGCTGGCAAGGCTAGCGGCGCAACAGGTTCCGGACTCGGACAGCGTTCTGTAGCCTGTGTTGTCAATCCTTGAGCGACTTGATAAGTTGCAGATTCATTCCTTTGGGAGGCACAGGTATTCCCGGCTTTCGGTTCCGTTGCCATTAACTGGCTAGCTTGTACCGTTGACGAGTTAGCGATCGCCTCATCTGGACGGAGTGCCTCAGCCTTGGATGTAAATACACCTCCACTGGGTATCGTTCGTTCATTTACAGCCGCTTCGTTAAGAGTTTCCCCGTTTCGGAAGGAAGCTAAATCAGAAGCTGTCCTGGCGGATTCAGGCTGGTTAACATCAGAACCTGTTGATGAGTCTGTGAGGATGTTATTGGGGGGAAGCGCCGCAGCTTCAGAGATTTCTGCCAAATCGGTTTGGGGGGCGGCTGTCAATGCTGGAAGTTGCCTTGCAGCTAATTCTGGGGCATTTTCAGAAGGCAGCGGAAATTCCTGTCTGGGTGCCAATCCTGGCTCTTGTTGCACTTCTGGGATAGCGATCGCTGTCATACTCCTGGGAGTGACCACCGGGGTGACAACACTCCCCTCATTGGTCACGGCTTCCTGGTGAGAACCAGAACCTTCATAACTCGGACTTTCACTTGCTTGGGCTATCATCCCTCCAGCCACAAGAGCAGCTAAAGTACAAACAGCAACACTAGGAAAACGCATAAATTAAGCCCTACTAAACTCACACCGCTCTGATCGAGAAGTCGGTCTTCCCACATAGTTGAATAGATACTTATACAGAGTTTGGCGCGTTTATCCGCAGCAATAAGGATGCAAATTTTGTCTGGATCTGAGTAAAAATCTTCGCTTCAAATTCCGATCTTCTATCCACAACTCGAAGCGCTACCTCTTTTCAGCGATGCTTCACCGATATAAACTAGCCATGTCGCTATCCGTATTTACGACATGATAGTTTTCCTCGCCCTACTAGCTTTCTACGTCGCCTGGAACTTGGGAGCAAACGACGTTGCTAACTCGATGGGAACGTCGGTAGGGTCAAAAGCTGTTACGCTGCGACAAGCATTGATAATTGCCGGTATCTTAGAGTTCACAGGTGCGGTGTTGTTCGGTCGTGCGGTATCCGAAACACTGGCGACGGGAGTTGTAAAGCCGGAAGTGTTCGCTGATGCACCCCAGATTTTACTAATCGGGATGGTTTCGGTGCTAATAACCTGTGGTTTGTGGTTGCAATTTGCCACAAGTAAAGGCTTGCCAGTAGCGTCATCTCATGCTGTAGTAGGCGCGATCGCAGGCTTTAGTTGGGTAGCGGTTGGTGTTGGTGCTATAGACTGGTCATCAATCGGGTTAATTTCCTTCGCTTGGGTAATAACGCCTGTGGTGAGTGGCGCGATCGCCGCCTTGTTCTACAGCGTGGTAAAACGTTGGATACTCGATCAACCCGATCCCTTATTTCGCTTGCGCGAGTGGATTCCCTGGTTGAGTGCGACGCTGTTAGGCATCTTTGGCACAATCGTTCTACCGCCAGTAAGTAAACCTATAGACACTCTACTTACAAACAGATTCGGGATAAATCTTCCCACTCACGATATCCCCCTCTTAATAGGCGCGATCGCTACCTTTTCCCTCACCTGGTACAGTTGGCGACAATTAGATAGTGGCGGCTGGGAAGAAGAAAAGTCTAAATTCCCCAATCCTCTGGAACAACAAATGGCTCGGTTTCAGCTACTGAGTGCTTGCTTTGTCGCCTTTGCTCACGGTTCCAATGATGTCGGGAATGCGATCGCTCCCTTAGCTGCGATCGCCTACATCAATCGTACAGGTTCCGTTCCCGTAAATGGCTTCAGCGTTCCCCTATGGATTTTGGTACTCGGCGGCGCTGGTATCGTTGCAGGTCTTGCGGTTTGGGGTAAAAAAGTTATAGCTACCATTGGCGAAGGAATCATCCCCCTACAACCTAGTAGCGGCTTCTGCGCCGAACTCGCCACCGCCACCACCATCTTACTTGCCTCCCGCTTCGGCTTACCCGTCTCCACCTCCCACGCCCTTGTTGGCGCTGTAGTTGGCATTGGCGCGATTCAAAGCTGGAAGTCCATCCGCTTCCAAACCCTGCAATCTATAGCTCTCGCTTGGGTGATTACCCTTCCCATTAGTGCTGGTCTAGGAGCGGTAATCTTTTTAGGGTTGCGTCTGGTAGCGACTTAAGTGTTGCGTCTCTTAAAGCTGAATTTTGAACTAAACTGCTCGCATCCTATACTAATAGCAAACAAATAACGCACCTAACCCATAGGCAAAATCCGACTTTTGAGAGAAATTTACAATACTTTTAAGAGTATTTTGACAAAATAATGGGAATAATAAATAAAACTATAAGCAGACAAAGTTACAAACAAGCTTCCTTATAGCCAACAGCATCGAGGTTATACGCTAATGGTGCAACTGGACAACGATCAACCTGAAAAGTATGGCAAAGGGGATTCCACAGCCGCCGAAAACCTCCTGAGAGCAATGATTCAGGAACTTGAAAATTTACAGCAAAACCTCATCGTCCAGTTGAATCAAGACGTTGAGCGGCTACAAGCTGAAAAATCCCGCTTAATCGCTGAGATTGACAATTTGCAAACTCAGCGTCAGCAATTGCCATCTTCATTACAAGACCCTCCATCCCAGGAACAAGGCGCACAGCAACAATATTTGGTCAGTCAACTCACCCAAGCGCTGGCAGAGCATCTACAAGAGATATTGATGCAGCGGCTGTCTCAGCAAAGCGGTAGTTCCTATCGACCTCTGAGTGGCTCTGCTGGTGACAATTTGTCGCCTTCGCCGAACGAATACAACGAGAGTGCTTATCGCATACTTGCATCCTTGGATACAACGCTGAGGACGACCTTTAAAACGCTGCAACAAGACATCAGCAGCTATCAAGGTTCCTTCTCGCAGCAACTCTCCCGGATGCACAGCTTAGAGCAACAAGGAGAGGCGATCTTAGAGGCTCTTGTCAATCGTCTGAACGACCAACTCAAACTACAAGGAAGTGCGCTGCCATTAATCCAGCCATCAGACCGAGAGAATGTAACCGAACCTGAACGCGATCGCCAACGCTTACCAGAAAGTAATCCTATCGCATTACAGGTTCCGGCTACCCCATTACCACTTTCCCGCCAACCTAAACCAACTTCCCAAAACCAACTCGGTTTACTGCTGGTATTAATTTCTACCGTGGCGTTGTCGATTCATAACGTTGTTGTTCAGGTCGTCGGTAGAGAAAGCAACATCCTTGGCACGTTCCTCTTGGGAGGATTCATCAAGCTGAATTTGGGGAACTCGCTGTTAATTTTGTGGCTCCGCATGATAGTAGTGTTGCCACTGATGGCAATATTCGCCACAGGACTTTATCCCAACGTTTGGAGGGATATCAGGAAGTTTTTATTCGACCCAAACCGTCGAGGACTGCTGACGGTGGTAGGGAGTGGCTTCTTCCTGTTTTTGTCCCAGGTGCTAATTTATATCGCCATTTCGCAAATTGGGCCTGGGGTTGCGGTGACGATTCTGTTTATGTATCCTCTTGTTACCGTCCCGCTAGCGTGGCTGTTTTTTGGCGATCGCCCGACTTTCCTCCGCGTGGGAGTGATGATTGCTATTTCTGTGGGTGTTATCCTCGCTGCATTTCCTAAAATCTTCCCGGCGGGTGGTTCTGGAGTGCCGGGTATTTCCCCGGTGGGAGTTGGCACAGCCGCAGTTTCAGGTATAGCCTTTGCTTTATACCTGATTTTCATGCAACTTGGCTTTAAAAAGCTTCATCCCGTACCCGTCAGCTTAATTCAGTTCTCAACCATTTTTGTCCTGTCTAGCCTCAGCTTAATGTTGCCGTTACCAGGAAATTTCGCTGTCCAGCTTATCCCAGATCGGCGATTTGGTTTGATAATCGGTGGCGTAGTATTGGGTATCTTGACTCTCATAGGCTACCTGTTGAACAACTTTGGAGTGCGCTTCTTGGGTGCAGCAAGAGCTTCAATCGTGGCTTCTAGCGGCCCAGTGCTGACGGCTGTTTTGGCATTTGTAATTATTCCCAGCGCTCAGAATGCGTTGCAGCCAATATCAATTACGGGAATATTACTGGTTACATTAGGAGTATTTGCCCTAAGTTTTGAACGGCTACTGGTTCAGAATAAACCGCAGCAACCTGCCAAATAAATACAAAAATTCTAATTAGTAGGGTGGGCAATGCTCACCCTTTTTTATTAGGAGGATATGAAGTTGCGCGTTAACCAATACGGTTCGGGTAAAGCTGAAAACAACAAATTTCGCATAGGTTGAGTTGAGGCACGAAACCCAACTACAATTATTTTTAAGCCAGAAGTATTGGCAGCTAACCCTTACCGTTATTATCTACGTCTTGTATTATTGGTTCTTCTAAAGGTGACGGAGCTACTATTCGCAGGTTGAGATCAACTATTATATTATTTCTCTCAAGACTTATATTTGCTTTATTTATTATGAATTTTACTTGTAAGCGATCGCTGATTTGAGATTCTATAGATGGTTGAGTTTTATATCCTGCTTCCTCAAGCCATTCATTAATATTTCTCCAGTTTTCTATCTTTTCATCACCTTTGCTCACCAGGTTTTTCACATACTGGTACAAAGTATTACACAAGTCAACTCCAACTCCCTTAGCGCTCTTATTCAGCCTCTCAGCTATTTCAGCCGGACTATAACCGCAAAGCAATCCCCGCAGGTGTAGCTTCTCAACCGGTGTCAGACGCTTTCCCTTAGCAGAAGCCAAGTCTGTATACAGCGTCTCTAAATCCCAGTCATTTGCAGCAGAGGCAAATTGCACGTCAGTAGATGCCATAGCTAGGAGCCTCAAAATTTCCTAACGTAATTCTAACTTAATTACTAACGCTTGTTAGTTCATGGCTAACCGCAATTAGCTTAGTATAAAATCTAACAAGCTTTTACAGCCGTAAATATACAGCTCAAAACTCAAGAGAGCCTACGTCAAACACATTTTGCGTTGTATTGCCACTGGGAGTATCTGATATACCACCGCTAGTAAGTATGTGAGAAAAACCATAACAGAAATGGCGCTTATTGAACCCATAGGATAGCTAATCTTGAGGCAAGGGCAGTGGCGCAAGACGCTGAGAGAAAAGGAAGTTTACGATCAACACTCAGCGTGGGCTTTGATACAGATTAAGCAAAAGCAATTCAATTTAATTAACTTTTTCGTGGATTTATAGCTATGTTATCTACCAGGAGTTTCGGAAAATTGCAGAGCCAGTCACAGGTTGCGGGTGGTGCGGTTTTTATTGGTTTAGCTATCTCCGCTCTTTTTGTTCCCTTGAGTGCAGACAGTGTGCTGGCTCAAAACGTCGGTCTAGGAAGTATAGCTGAGGGATTTTCCATCCTTAGTTCGATTTCAGGTAGTTCATCCGGCAACAATAACATTAACTGTTCTGAATCTTATAATGCAAATGATTTTGGGTTAAAAACTCTAAGAATTTATGCTACTTGTAACTTAAATTTTAATGCTGAATCTTCTTGGTTTTTGGGGGAGAATAACGCAGGAGCAAGAAGCTGGAAAAGGATATATGGGAGTTACTCTTTTAGAGGCGAAACTAGCAAAACGTATAAAATAGATATCAGCCTCAAAGGAAGTTTCTCAGCTAATACAAGTGCATCTGGTAATGCGTATGCTTTTTCGGCATCCTACATTTACGATGGGTATAATGGCAGGTACATAGGAAACGAATTCAATAACATATACAGTGGCAGCCATTCAGATTATGGTTTCATTGACAGCTCTTCTGTTAGTTCAAGCGGCTACTATGGTTATGATTTTTCATTAGGCGCTTGGGGATATGGATGGACTGAGTCTAATGCACTCGCAGGTTATGCTAGAGCTACATCTAATATGAACTTTACCAGTACAGCTATCATAACTGAGCTACCCAGTTATAGTTCTTTTAGTAGAATGAGTTCCCTTAATAGTAACGAGCAAGCAGACGATAGCAAAATTGATACTATTAACCGAGACTTTTTTAAAAATTTACCTGAAGAGGTTCTTTTAGAAAGCACACTTCTTCGAGAAAAGCTGGAATCTTCATCTAAATCCGTACCTGAACCTGGTTTTGTTTTCGGCTTACTGACCTTTAGTGCATTGGGTGCTGGCTCAATGCTGAAGCGTAAGCAGAATATGTGTTGATGTTCAGTGCGAGGATCGATCGCACTCTACACCCTCTGTAAAAAAAACTAGAATGCGATCGCTCACAACCTAACCCTACCAAACTTTAATTCTGTTGCAATCTATCGACTGGGAAGCGATCGCGTCCTTCTCCTCTAGTCAAATTGCAGCGCGATCGCGTCTTTCTCTTCTAGTCAGATTTAACAGTGATCGCGTATTACTCCTCTAGTCAAATTTAAAAGCGATCGCTCTTACCCCAAGGTCAACACTCCCGCCGCAAAATCAACCACCAATCGCTTTGTCTGGAGCCAATAGACACCTAAGAGAATGACTGGAAGTTCATCTCCACCCAGCACTTCAGTTGTGAACTCCTCTCCATCCATCAGCACATTTCCCTGATATAGATTAAACCGTGCTTCTCCCCGTGCTGTATCCCTATACTCGTTGTTACTTTCAATAAACCACCCAAGACTTTCAGCATCTTGATTGTCAATTGCTAACCAGCCAGTGAAACCTGTATCCAGAAGAGCCTTAACTGGAATAACATCACCATCAGCTGCAATTAAATCAATTTCAAAGATTAACTCTCCCTTACTGTGAAACTCACCTGAAATCATATTCTGCCACAAGTTCCTGTTTCATTGATTCGCATGATCAGGCGGATGGTATCACCAAATTTATCGCGAGCTTTTTGTTTTGCAATTGTTTTGTCTGAATCGACGACATAATCCCCACTGTTTGGCTCTATGATAATAAACCAGTCGTAATGCTCTTTGATTAGCTCAGGTTGAACGCGGTCAAATATCGCGCGACAACGCTTCACAAAAGCTTCATTTTCAGCTTTTCGTTTGGCTTTTTTTTCTGGAGATAGTTGGCGTTCTGGAAATACCCTGCCAAGACGCGGAGTGTGGTTATTAGATAGTTGGACCATGTGATACTCTTCTTGTTTAATATTAATAGGTTACTTTTTATTATAAATTTATTCAATAGGCAGCGATCGCATATTATTTCTCTACATAAATGGGCAAGCGCTCGCTTATTACGTAGATAGGAAAATTATTAAAAGTACAATCAAATATTCCATACAAAGAGGTGTACAGAAACTGAAAGTTTTTGTACACCTTTTATAGGATAGATTGTAAAACGGAGAGGGTGGGATTCGAACCCACGTTAAGTTGCCCTAAACAGCATTTCCAGTGCTGCGCCTTCAACCACTCGGCCACCTCTCCAGGGGATTTATTATTTTTGAGTTTAGCAGCTTTAAGCTGCGATTTTTAATAATACACTATTTTTATGACAAATTACCATACGATTCGGATACATCATCGCCAAAAGGGTACTTATCACGAGCTGCAAGTGCCGGAAGACCGTTATATTCTGAGCTTCGCGGAGCAGCAGGGCGTGGATTTACCTTTTTCTTGTCGCAATGGAGCTTGTACTACCTGCGCCGTGCGCGTGCTTTCTGGGGAAATCCATCAGCCAGAGGCTATGGGGCTTTCTCCGGAACTGCGCGACAAGGGTTATGCTCTTTTGTGTGTAAGTTATCCTAGATCCGATCTGGAGGTGGAAACGCAGGATGAGGATGAAGTCTACGAACTCCAGTTTGGGCGCTATTTTGCCAAGGGCAAAGTCCGCGTCGGCTTACCTCTGGATGAAGAATAGAATCACGCAAAAGCTAAAAGAAAAAAAACTTTTCTTTTGCCTTTTACCTTTGCTTGCTTGCCTTATGTTAGCGGGTTGTCAAGCGAAAGAAACCCCGACAGGAGTAGCAGTTAAGGTGGAGCGGGTTATCAGCGGGCAAACCCTGGAGGTAGTGGACACCAGCAAGCCATCAGCGTTGATTGAGAGGGTGCGGTTGCTGGGAATTGAGGCACCGGATATGAAACAGCAGCCTTGGGGGACGGCGGCGCGAGAAAAGCTGAAGCAGCTGATTGGTGGGCAAATCGTTTTGTTAGAGTCGGAGGGATCAACCAAAGATCAGTTTGAGCGCACCTTGGCTTATGTATGGAAAGATGGGATGTTGGTGAATGAGCAGCTGGTGGTAGAAGGGTATGTGTATGTACCGCGAAGTATTAACAACAAGTACGAGCAAAGGCTAACCAATGCCCAAGAATTCGCCCGACTTATGGGAAAAGGCATTTGGAACCCGGAAAAACCCATGCGCTTGACCCCAACTGAGTTTCGTCGGCAAAATCGGTAATGGCTAATGGCTAATTGTTCAACAGCCATTGGCCATTAGCTATTACCCATTAGCCATTAGCCAAAAAACCAAACAAATGAGCAACCATACCCCTGACCAATTGCAAATTTTCTTAGATATTGCTACTGAGGCGGCGCTAGCTGGTGGTGCCGTATTGCAAGCCTACTGGGGCAATTTAGAAGCAGTTCAAGAAAAAGGACGACCAGGCGACTTGGTGACAGAAGCGGATAAAGCTGCTGAAAGGGCAATTTTGGCGGTGATTACTCGCCATTTTCCCGAACATCAAATCTTGGCAGAGGAATCTGGTCAACTGGGAGATACAACCAGTGAATATCTCTGGGCAATTGACCCGCTCGATGGTACAACAAATTATGCTCATCAGTATCCTTTTTTCTCTTCTTCCGTGGGATTACTAATTGACGGAATTCCCCAAGTTGGTGTTATTTACGATCCGTTTCATAATGAGTTGTTTCGCGCTGCTAAAGGGTTAGGATCAACTTGCAATCGTCGCCCTATTCGAGTTTCCGAGACCGACCAGTTAAGCAAGAGCCTGCTTGTCAGTGGCTTTGCCTATGACCGACGGGAGACTATTGATAATAATTACGCTGAGTTTTGTCACTTGACTCATCTTACTCAGGGCGTAAGGCGTAGCGGTTCTGCATCCATCGATCTCGCTCATGTTGCTTGTGGACGGGTGGATGGTTACTGGGAGAGGGGTCTACAACCTTGGGATATAGCAGCGGGGATAGTAATTGTGGAGGAATCTGGTGGTAAATTGACCGCCTACGATGGTAGCCCGTTAGTTATTAGTTCTGGTCGAATTTTGGCAACAAATAGTTATATTCATTCCTCACTCAGTCAAGAACTTTCGCAAGTTACTCCCTTAAGTGGATGGGAAAGTGCGGGAAATCAACTAACTCGGTAAGCAAAGTCACACATGGTTTAATAAAGGGAAGTAAACTAGAAGAATTATTTGGCTTTGATGGTGGGATAGCGGGCTATGTCATTTCGCATCGAACGTGGACTTTTTAAGTTAGATTTTATCGACCACCACGCAGTTTTAGGGGTGCCAGTGGATGCGGGGGTCAATGACATCCGCAAACGATATCTCAAAATTGCTCGTAGCTTACATCCAGATAGTTGCAAAGCGGAAAAAGCAGCCGAAAAACAGTATGCAAGCCAACTGTTGTCAAAGTTGGTAAATCCTGCCTATGAACAACTTTCTGCTGAGCGCAGTCGGGCAGAATATGTTGTGATGCTAGGGCGTATGGGTAAGCGCTTGGCTGGAGAATCGGCTAATATCCAACCCCAAAGTGAAATTGCCCAGAAATTAGCTGCTGCTGGTGGGGATTTAGACCACAGCTACAAAACTGCACTGCAAAACTTGGCACAAAAGCAGTATGAATCGCTGGGTCAAGTCAAGGAAGCGATCGCGCAAATCAGCGAACTCAATATGGTCTATCTGAGGCGCAAAGAAAGCAAAGGTGAGGGTGTTAAAGCCGGGACGCAGCCAGCCAAAGCAGCAGTAAACTCGACGCCCACGACGAACACAGCAACGACTTCCACCCCTGGAAATGCTGGTGCTGCATCTGGGAAAGCAACCGGAACTGCAACTGGAACTTCATTAGTAGATCCATTTTGCCGTCGCGCTGAAGACTTGATTAGTAAAAACCAGTTTGCTAAGGCAGAGATAGAATTGCGGGAAGCTCTAAAAATGGAGCCAAATAATAGCCGCTGTCACAGCTTATTAGGGATGGTTTATTTAAAGCAAGATCCGCCGAAGGTGACAATGGCTAAAGTGCATATCACCCAAGCTTTGAAATTAAACCCCCAAGACCCGATGGCGCAAGAGGTCAAGCAAACATTAGAGAAGCTGACGCAAAAAACTGCGGGTAGCAAGGCAACGACACCACCCAAGCCATCAGCGGGTAAACCAGCTCCAGGCAAGCCAGAGGATAAATCAGGCGGCTTTTTTGGTATGTTTGGTAAGAAAAAGTAAATTAGAGACTAGGAATTGGGAATTGGGGATTAGGGATTAGGGATTGGGAAGCCTTGAATATTCTTCGCCTAGTAAAAAGTCTCCAGTCCCCAGTCCCCAGTTCCCAGTCCCCAGTCCCTATTCCCGAATTTAACAATGGTTTATCAACCCCCATCAGGCGCGAGAGATTTACTGCCCCTCGATGTCGCACAAAAACGCTGGATTGAACATCGGTTGCAGCAGGTGTATCATCGGTGGGGCTATCACCGGATTATTACCTCAACTCTGGAACGGCTGGATACGTTGATGGCAGGTGGAGCTATCCAACGCTCGACGGTAATCCAGATACAGGATGCTGAGGAGGGAACTCTGGGACTGCGCCCAGAGTTGACGGCTTCTATTGCTCGTGCATCTGTGACGCGCATGGCTGGTGTCGCCTATCCGCAACGTCTTTACTACAACGCTAACGTGTTTCGGCGATCGCTTGGAGGAAATTACGGGCGCAGAGAGGAGTTTTACCAGGCGGGAGTAGAACTGTTGGGGTCTGGGGGCGTGTTGGCAGATGCAGAAGTGCTGCTGTTGCTGCGCGACTGCATGAATTGTCTGGGTTTGAGTCAGTGGCGCGTGGTATTGGGAGAAGCAGGTTTGACGCGATCGCTTCTTTCCCCATTTCCCGCCGAGCTGCAAGATAAAGTAAGACGCGCGATCGCTCATCTCGACCGCATCACCCTGGAAACTCTGCCTCTGTCGCCAGAATTGCGCCAAAGAGCTTTATTTCTCTTTGAACTGCGCGGACACCCAGCTGAAGTGCTACAACGAGTTTCAACCCTTGATTTAGCTGCATCTGAGCGAAATATCGTTAATAATCTCAAGTCGCTCGTTGAACTGCTTGCTGACTCAAACTTTCCCCTAACTCTGGATCTCAGCTTGATCCAAACCTTTGATTATTACACGGGCATTGTGTTTGAAATCACCAGCGACACAGACGCGCCAGCACGAATTTTGGGACAAGGCGGGCGTTACGACGAATTGCTAGGACTATATCATCCTCAGGGAAAAACTTTTCCCAGTATTGGGTTTGCGCTCAATATTGAAGATTTATACCAAGTTTTGCTTTCCCGCCCCGGAATGCCCCGCCAAACGCCTGCAAATGATTGGTTGGTCGTCCCTGAGACACCAAAAGCATACATGGCAGCTTTCGCCTATGCCCAAACTCTCAGAGATTCTACTCATCTGGTGCGGGTGGAGATGGAATTAGGAGAGCGAACTAAGGAAGATGTGCGAGAATATGCCCGTAGCCGTCGCATAAGTCACATTGCGTGGGTAAAAGCTCAGGGTGCTGCTGAAATTGAAGCGGTAAAGTAGCTTTTAAACGCTCTAGTACGCAAAGGTTAGCTCAGAGGTAGCACTGTCGCGCCGCTTCGCTAACGTAGAAAGTTTTCTCTTTTGCTAACCTTTGCGTTTTAAAAAGCTATTTTGATTAGAGGACTTTGGTAGGCTATAGACAGCAGTCTGTCCATCCTAAGAAAGAGAACACCGTGCCGCATACTATTGTTACTAATATCTGTGAAGGCGTTGCTGATTGTGTCGATGCCTGTCCAGTCGCCTGTATTCACGAAGGCCCCAGTAAGAATACTAAGGGTACTGACTGGTATTGGATTGATTTTGCCACTTGCATTGACTGCGGTATTTGCCTACAGGTATGCCCAGTAGAAGGAGCAATTGTTCCAGAAGAACGCCCTGATTTGCAAAAAACACCGTAATATTGCTAATGGCTAATTGCTAATTATTTTAAAGCCATTAGCCACTAGCCATCCTGACCTTAGCCAATCTTCCAATGATTAATGAACCTTTATTAGAAGTTGAAAATGTCCACGCTGGATATGTCAAAGATTTAGATATCCTGCAAGGTATAAATTTTAAGATTTATCCTGGTGAATTGGTTGCCGTAATTGGCCCTAATGGTGCTGGAAAATCAACTCTGGCAAAAACTATCTTTGGGCTATTAACTCCCCATAAAGGGAAAATTACTTTTAATCACGAGAATATTGCTGGCTTAAGGTCGGATCAAATTGTTCAGCGGGGGATGTGCTATGTGCCTCAAATTGCTAATGTTTTCTCCTCGCTGACGGTGGAAGAAAATCTAGAGATGGGTGCGTTTATTCGTAATGTCCCTTTGCCACCTCTGAAAGATAAAATATTTTCTATGTTTCCCGTACTAGCTAATCGTCGTCGTCAGCGTGCGGGAACTCTCTCTGGAGGAGAAAGGCAGATGTTGGCGATGGGAAAGGCTTTGATGTTAGATCCCAGTTTGTTGCTTTTGGATGAGCCTTCCGCCGCTTTGTCTCCCCTACTCGTAAACAATGTTTTTGAGCAGATTCAACTTATCAATCAAACAGGTAAAGCAATTGTGTTGGTAGAGCAGAATGCCCGAAAAGCTCTGGCGATGGCACACCGGGGTTATGTGTTGGATACTGGACGCGATCGCTTCTCAGGCCCCGGTACAGAATTATTAAATGACCCAAAGGTGGGAGAACTTTATCTAGGTGCGGGTAAAGCTCATTAAATTACGTCTATTCCACTCTGGGCTATACAAACATAGTTCGCTTTGACGGATTTTTGGGCGATATTTTTTTTGTATTAAAGCCTATACAAATTTTGCTTTGCAAGGTATATTTATACAATGGGAATCCGTGCGCTCATATATACTAATTAGATTAGCAAATACACAACTTTGTTATCTAAGTTTAGCCAAATCTATTGCTTGTCACCTTTTTCGCAGACAAAAGTCCTAAAAATCTTTTTTCCTAGTATAGATGCGACCATTGTTGACAGAATTACAACCACATTCTGAATAAGTCGCCACAAAATCAAAAAATTTATCTTGGTTGTCTATCACTACATATTTCTAAAGGCGGAGTTACGCATTTCTAATCTGTATACTTAGGATTAGAAATGCGTAACTCCGCCTTTAGACATTCTGGTTTCTATATTCTACTTATGGAGCTAAGCGGATTCGAACCGCTGACCCCCTCAATGCCATTGAGGTGCTCTACCAACTGAGCTATAACCCCGTGCGGTGCTTTATTATTATGCCTCAAATTTTGGTAACTCGTCAAGTTGTTTCCGAAAGACTTTTAATAAAATGAGCAGGGGTGCTGAGCAATATTGTTGATATACCCCATGTAGCTATTCATCAAAAAATATACGACTAACATAGCAGCAGCCGACAACGCCACCAAAGTTCCAGCCAGCATGAGAGAAAATTCCTGTTGGTCGAAGGCTTCCTGCATCAGGTGCAGCGACCATGCCACTAACGCAACATCAAAAATTAAAATACCTATCAACATTTTTTAAGTTTCGTAACACTTCATTTATTCTAATATATACAAATGAACAGATTGATGCTACAAATCGATCGCTTCCTCTCCCTGAAGACAGAGTTTGCACTGCTATTACATACGCACTGGTACTTGATTCTCTGCTAAATAAGTTTTAATTTCTGATACAGTGAGTTCTCCGTAGTGTAACAGGGAAGCAAGAAGAGCAGCTTCCGCTTGACCTTCGGTTACGGCATCATAAATGTGGCTGCAATTTCCCGCCCCGCCGGAGGCAATAACTGGAATCTGCACTTGCTTGGCAATAGTGCGCGTCAAGTCCAAGTCATATCCAGCCTTGGTTCCATCAGCATCCATACTGGTGACAAGTAGTTCACCTGCGCCGCGTTGCTCGACTTCCTTGGCCCAAGCGATCGCATCTATTCCAGTATTTTCTCGCCCACCGCGCACGTAAACATCCCAACCAGGATTAACTGGGTCTTGCCGCCGCCGTGCATCAATTGCTACAACAATACACTGATTACCAAAGCGATCGCTTGCCCGGTTGATAAATTCTGGCTCTCGTACCGCCGCCGAATTTATGCTGACTTTATCCGCTCCCGCCCTTAACAATTGTTTAATAGTCTCTAAGGATTGAATTCCCCCACCTACCGTTAGGGGGATAAACACTTGCTCAGCGGTGCGGTATACGACATCAAAAATAATGTCCCGTTCTTCGTGAGAAGCCGTAATGTCCAGAAACACCAACTCATCCGCACCCGCATCGTTATAAGCTTGTGCCAGTTCCACCGGATCGCCTGCATCTTGGAGGTTGACAAAATTAACACCTTTGACAACTCGCCCCGCTTTCACATCTAAGCAAGGCAGTATTCTTTTTGCCAGCATGACAATCCCCTACAGAATGTAATCATAATGAGAGCCTATCTAATGTAAACCTTTTGTGTCTTCCTACTTAAGTGGTTTTTTTACAACAAATTTTTAATCATGGCGATAATTTCTTCTAAACAACAGTCTCAAGAACCCGAAAAGCAACCTAAACGCTCTCGCGAGTCATCTGGTAGCTATAAATCTCCGAAAGAACCGCCAGAAGAGATTTTGCAGCCAGAAGCGATGCTAGACGAAACCGAGAAGCAGGAAGAAGGACTACGACCAGGGCGACTAGCAGATTATATCGGACAAAAAGACCTCAAGGCAGTTCTAGAGATTGCCATCGAAGCGGCGAAAGGTAGAGGTGAGACGATGGATCACTTACTGCTGTATGGCCCGCCAGGTTTGGGGAAAACAACGATGTCGCTGATTTTGGCGACCGAGATGGGCAGTAGTTGTAAAATTACCTCAGCACCAGCTTTGGAGCGTCCCCGCGATATTGTGGGGATACTAATGAGTCTGAAGCCGGGAGATATTATATTTATTGACGAAATCCATCGATTGAGCCGGATGACAGAGGAATTGCTTTATCCGGCGATGGAGGACTTCCGGTTAGATATTACGATTGGTAAGGGTCAAACTGCTAAAACTCGCAGTTTACCGCTACCGCCATTTACTCTGGTGGGAGCAACAACGCGGGTGGGATCGCTATCTTCGCCGTTGCGCGATCGCTTTGGGTTAATCCAACGGTTACGCTTTTATGAGTTGGATGAACTGATCTTAATTGTGCAGCGGACTGCCGAACTTCTGCAAGCTCCCGTTACGCCTGATGGTGCTGAAGAAATTGCTCGTCGCAGCCGTGGAACTCCCCGAATTGCCAATCGCCTTCTTAAACGGGTGCGAGATTTTGCTCAGGTAAAGAAGCTTGGAGAAATTACGCAACCTGTTGCGGTGGAAGCTTTGGAAGTCTTCGGTGTAGATCCGATGGGTTTGGATTGGGCGGATCGTTTGATGCTGGGGGTAATGATAGAACAGTTTAATGGGGGGCCAGTCGGTTTGGAAGCGATCGCTGCCGCAACTGGCGAAGATTCCCAAACAATTGAAGATGTTTATGAGCCATATTTGTTGCAAATTGGTTATTTGCACCGAACGCCTCGCGGTCGCGTTGCTACGCCAAATGCTCGCAAGCATTTAGGGTATGAGTAGTCCTTAGCAATGGACAATGGTATTTAAGAGATTGGGGAGGCTCTGCCTCGCTTCAAGGAGATTTAAAAGGGAAAATAATTTATGATGCGTCTGATTCTAGCTTTATTGAGTGTTCTGCTGATTTTTGTCTCCTCTGCGTGGGTGATCCCGACAGCGATCGCGCAAGAACAATCTTCCACTTATACTGAGGCTCAGTTGCAGGAAGGAGATGAGCTGGCGGCTAAAGCTTTTACCGCTACGAATGCAGGCGACTTTGCTACGGCTGAAGGGTATTGGACACAACTAATTGAGCGATTTCCCGACAATCCGGCTATCTGGAGTAATCGGGGAAATTCTAAGATCAGTCAGAATAAATTGCAAGATGCGATCGCAGACTTTAATAAATCTATTGAAATCGCTCCGAATGCACCAGACCCGTTTCTAAATCGCGGTACTGCTTTGGAAGGGTTAGGACAGTGGGAAGATGCGATCGCTGATTACAATCGAGTCTTGGAAATTGATCCCAACGATGCAATGGCATACAATAATCGCGGAAATGCTAAAGCAGGACAGGAACACTGGGAAGAAGCGATCGCAGATTATCAAAAAGCCGCCGATTTAGCGCCAAATTTTGCTTTTGCCAGAGCTAATTATGCGATCGCTCTTTATCAAACAGGTCAGAAAGACGAAGCGATTCGCACTATGAAGAATATAGTCCGCAAGTATCCGCAATTTCCGGATATGCGTGCTGCTCTCACAGCTGCTCTCTGGGAACAGGGAAAGCGAGGTGAAGCGGAGAGTAACTGGGTGGCGACTGTCGGACTTGATTCTCGCTACAAAGATTTGAACTGGGTGAAGAATGTTCGCCGCTGGTCTCCGGCGATGGTAGCAGCTTTGGAGAAGTTCCTGAAGCTCCAATAAAGAAACCCGGTTTCTTTTACGAAACCGAGTTTCCTACTTTCGGTATAGAGCTTCGGTATAGCCAAGCATCGCTTTTAATGGTATTTTAGCGCGCTCGGTATTTATCTTAGCAGGTCTGAGGAGCAATTGGTTGTCAACAACCTGGTTCGAGAGATATTTTGCTCAATTGGTTCCAGGTTCTGGCACCCACAATTCCATCTGCAACTAAGCGATGGTCTTGTTGGAAGGCTTTTACAGCTGCGTCTGTGCGAGAGCCAAATATGCCGTCTATCAAAAACTGGTCATAGTAGCCATTGCAAGTTAGAACCCGCTGTAGCATTCTAATAGCCAGTCCAGATTGGCCTAGACGCAGAGTGGGTAGATCGATAGTGGTAGTTGCTTGATTGTTGATGGGTTGAGACTGTTGTGTGGATGGCATGGATTGTTGCTCGTTGAAACTTTTCTACACTACCAATCTACTCAGAGCGATCGCGTTTCCCCACCGCCCATCCTGGTGAAAATGCGATCGCCCTTTTGGGTGATTCCTATCTGTAGAAACCTCGGAAACGTCTCTACAAAACCTAACCGATCCCCTCGATGACAGGATGGAAGTAGAAGGCAAATCCCAAAACAACATAAGCCGCTAATAGCAGCGTACCCTCTAGCCAATTCGAGCGACCATCGGAACTAATCGAATTGGCAATCAATACAGACACAGCCACAGCTACCAACTCAAAGGGATTAAAATCCAAATCCATCGGTTTATCCAGTATCCAACCTGCCAAAACCAAGACCGGAGCCACAAACAAGGCAATTTGCAAACTTGATCCCAGCGCCACAGATACGGAAAGATCCATTTTGTTTTTCATCGCCACAGTGACTGCTGTCGCGTGTTCAGCAGCATTGCCAATAATAGGAACCAAGATCACCCCTGTAAACAGCGCCGTTAATCCTAGTTGAGAAGTAGCTTCTTCCAGAGTGGTTACAAGTAATTCTGACTCTACAGCCACTAGCAGCGTCGCGCCTAATAGCACTCCAACCCACAACGGCAGGTTAACTTTGTGTTCCGGGGATTCTTCGGCTAGATTTGCCTCGGCTAACTCAACTAAATCCTGCTCAGCCAAAGCCACATCGTAGAGATAGGCGTGGGTTTTCATGGAAAATAGCAGCGTCAACCCGTACACGGCAATTAACACTACAGCGACGGCGATCGAAAGTCGCTGGATGGTCGCTTCATCGATCCCAGTAGAGGTATAGTCCACCGCTGTTGGCAGCAGCAGCGCAATTACTGCCAAATTCATCGAGGAAGCATTCACCCGCGCCACAATCGGCTGAAATTCCTGCTCTTTGTAGCGTAAGCCCCCTAAGAGCATGGAAAAGCCCATAACTAGCAACAAGTTCCCGATGATGGAGCCTGTGATACTGGCTTTGACAACATCCACCAGCCCCGCATTCAGAGCAACTAGGGCGATAATCAGTTCGGTAGCATTGCCAAAAGTGGCGTTTAACAAACCTCCTAATGAGGGGCCAAGCACTACAGCAATTTCTTCTGTGGCTGTCCCCATCCAAGCGGCGAGGGGAATGATGCCTAAGCAGGCTGTGATGAAGATTAGCGCCGATCCCCACTCCAGAAAGTGACCTGCAATGGAGACGGGAATAAACAGCAATAGGATGGATAAGATTGTGTTGAGAGACAGCATCTAAGGATTTTGGATTTTGGATTTTGGAGTGATTTTAGGGAAGATTCATTCTTTCCCCAACATTGCGTGATTTTGGAGCGATTTTAGGGAAGCCGGAGAAACTTCGCCGCCGATGATTGGCAAGGTGCCATATTATAGGCTTTGCTTAGTTCGGTAAAATCGACTTTTTATCAAAGTCTCGTGTCTAGGATACTCGGTTGTTAAGCGTTCTGGGTTTTTGGCGGCTGGGTCTGTAACGGAATATAACTTTAGATGCAGGATTCCTTAAGAAAAATCAATTTAATATTCAATTACATGAATTTACTGCTCAAGGAATAGCGTTGTTGCGGTTGAATCATGTAAGTTGCAAGTTACACCCAAAGCTTTTCCAAGTTTTCATTCGCTGATCCTCCCATGAGGGGAACGCAAGTTGCTCATCGGTACGAGCGATCGCTCTTTTCCGGTCGCTAATAACAGCTAAAGGGAGCTAAACGGAAAAAGCCAGCCCCTAATAGCTAAGGTTGTCTATCTTAGTGAGCCAATAATTGCTCAATAATCTTAAGTCTTTTACAAATTGGATGCGATCCCATGACTTCTGCTGCTGATATTCCAGCTTCAATGTATGCTGCCCAGGAGACAGTCGCCTCAGAAGCTACTGATCCCCTGAAAACTGCTACTGGCGTTTATGTAACTGTCCACGGTCATTTTTACCAACCGCCCCGCGAAAATCCTTATCTAGATGCTATTGAACGACAGCCGAGTGCGGCTCCTTTCCACGACTGGAACGAACGGATTCACCACGAATGCTATCGCCCGAATGCCTTTGCCAGAGTCTTGAATGACCGCGGCGAACTCGTGGAGATCGTGAATAACTATGAGTATTTAAGCTTTAATATTGGCCCAACACTGATGTCGTGGCTGGAACGCTACGATGTGGAAGTTTATCAGCGGATTGTGGAAGCGGATCGCAAAAGTTGCGATCGCCTCAACGGTCACGGGAATGCGATCGCGCAAGTCTACAATCACATCATCATGCCCCTCGCCAACGAGCGAGACAAACAGACTCAAATCCGCTGGGGTAAAGAAGATTTCCGCTCTCGCTTCGGGCGCGATCCCGAAGGAATGTGGTTAGCGGAAACTGCTGTAGACTATGCAACCCTAGAAGCATTAGTCGCCGAGGGCATTAAGTTTATTGTTTTAGCACCTTCGCAAGCTGAACGTTGTCGCTTGATCCCCACCGACGAGCAACCAGTAACTCAATGGCTGGAAGTCGGCGGCTCTCAAATCGATCCCACCCGTCCTTACCGCTGTTACCTAAACGGGAATAGGGGACTGGCAATAGGCGACTGGGAACTGGGGGATCGTCTTCCCTCCCCAACCACTGATCCCCAATCTCTCCCCTACATCGATATCTTTTTCTACGATGGCCCGATATCGCGGGATATGGGATTTAACGATGTACTGGGTTGGGCGGGTACGTTTGCTGGGCGCATCGGTTCAGCGGTGCGCGGCGACCATCGCCAGTCGCAATTAATTTCTGTAGCTACAGATGGCGAAACCTTTGGACACCACAAAGGCGGTACGGAGAAAACCTTAGCTTTTGCCTTTACCCACGAACTTCCCCGGCGCGGCTGGACTGTCACCAACTATGCCCATTACCTAAGCTTGAATACTCCTAAATGGGAGGTGGAACTTAAGCCTGTGACGGCTTGGAGCTGTGCTCACGGGGTAAATCGCTGGCAGGATGACTGCGGTTGCGGCGGCGAAGGGGGTGTTTGGCACCAAAAATGGCGTCGTCCCCTGCGGACTGCTCTCGATTGGTTGCGGGATCAGCTGGCTAAAGTTTATGAGGAGCATGGAAAGCAGGTTTTCCGCGATCCCTGGCAAGCGCGGGATGAATATATCCAGGTAATACGCGATCGCTCACCTGCCAATGTCGAAAAATTCCTCACCCGCCACCGTTCGCGCAAACTTACCGCCGCTGAACAGGTAGATGCCCTGCGCCTGTTGGAAATGCAGCGCCACAGCCTGTTAATGTACACCAGTTGCGGTTGGTTTTTTGAAGAACTTTCTCGACCCGAAGGAACGCAGATTCTCCGCTACGCTTCGCGTGCGTTGGAACTAGCGGGAGATGTCTCAGGTATCCAGCTTGAAAAACCATTTATCAAGCGCCTCTCCCAAGCTGCTAGTAATGTTGAATTGTTCAAGCACGGTGCTGAAGTCTACCGCCAGCTAGTCGTAACTGCCCAGATTACTATGGAGCAAGTGGCGGCACACTATGCCATCAGTTCTCTGTTTACGACTTATCCCGCACAACAGCGGATTTACTGCTACGATGCCCATCAGTTAGATTACCAATTGCAACGCATGGGATCGCTGACTCTGGCTGTGGGGCAGCTGCGGCTGGTTTCAGAGATTACCTGGGAAAGCACTCATTTAGTCTTTGCAGTTCTCCATCTGGGGGGTTGGGATTTCCACTGCTGCATTCAACCATTTGCAGGTCGTCGTACTTACAGCCATCTCAAAGAGAAGCTGTTTGCATCGCTGCAAGAAGCTAGTGCAGCTCACGCTATCCTGGCGATGAGTCAACTGTTTAACGGTCACTCGTTCAACTTACAGAAGTTGTTTCCAGAGGAGCGTCACCGGATTATGCGGCTGTTAAGTCACAACACTCTGACTCGGCTGGATCAGTTATATACACAGGTTTACCGGGATAATTATGGTGTTCTGATGGCGTTCCATCGCGACGACTTGCCTGTACCACAAGAGTTGCAGGTAGCGGCAGAAGTGGCGATTTCTAACCGCGCCGCGATCGCACTCCAGGCCTTGGAGCAAGAAAACGGCGATCCCCAACAAAGTTTGAGTTACCTGGCAGAACTAGAAGCGATCGCTACCGAAGCCAATCATCTGCGCTGCCGTCTGAATATACCAGATGCAAAGCCAACTCTAGAGCAGTTGATATTGCGATCGCTCTGGCACCTCTTGCACGGCTCTAACCCAGCCACTCTGTCGGCAGATGTCCAACGTTTAGAGCGCACGATTGAAGTTGCCAATCAACTCAACTTGGGCTTATCTATGTTCCGGGCGCAGGAGCTATACTTCCACTGTCTGCACAATCAAATTGTGCCTCAGTTGTCATCAGAAACTAACTCAAATTCGTCGCACCTACATCAGTTGCTACGCTTGGGTCAAAAGTTAGCTGTTGATGTTAGCGCCTGGTTGTAAAAAGGTTTTCATGTAAAAGGTAGAGACGTTAAATTTAACGTCTCTACCTTTTAATTAGTGATTTTGTGGATAATTAAAAGCCCCTCTCCTTTTAGGAGAGGGGTTGGTCAGAGGTGTTCACCACCCCAGAACTAACTAAACACGATTAGATGCGATCGCGTCTGACGTTTGTATCATCTACCGGAAGACTTCCGGAATCTACATCTAACTCTTCACGACGCAGCTGTTCTTGAGCGGTAACAGTGTCGTGTTCGACTTCTTTGTGGATTCTGACTTCCTCACGCACAAAGGCTTCCTTGTGAATGTCAGGAGTCTCCTCGTAAATTTCCATGTGTGCGACTTCGCCTTGACGGAAAGTAGCCTCGCCAGGAGCAACTGCCCTTCCAGCGTCTGCTGGAGTTACGCGCTCAACAACTACTCGCTCTTTCTCAATGGGTACGGAAACTCTTGCAGTTTCGGTTTCAACGTGCTTACCAACCGCCACTTCTGCGGTCTTAACGCGCTTTTTATTTGCAACCAGCCGCTCTTCGTACAGTTTGAGAGTTTGATGATCCTGCTCATTCATATTGTACAAATGTGCATCTTGCTGATAGTTGTAGCTATCGCGATCGTAAGCAGCAGTGGTAGGCGTAGCAGGGATATTCCCTGTCATCGGAGCCGCATAGGGCATAGGAGCTATCGGTGGTGCGCCCATTGCAGCCGAAGCATCCAAAGGAGTTGTTGTGTTTATCGGTGCCGTTGTTTCCACATTTGGCTCTACAGATGATCCGCGATAAACTCCTCTCACCTGCTCTTCATAATCGTAATCAACCTTCAGGTCATCGCCGAACTCAGGTAAAGCCTCTGCTTGCTCTTTCGTCAGTCCTACAGCATAGACACGGCGATCATCATAGTCGATGCGAGAACGGCCAACTGGTAGCAATACTTTCTTGCCAAAAACCCAGAAGCCTGTATCTACAACCAGATATCGAAAATTCCCTTCTTCATCCACCATGATGTTTTTGACACTGCCAATCTTGTCATCATCTATGGATGAATAAACATCAAATCCTTTGATGTCATCGCCGCCAAAAGTGTCCTGATAGTTTGTATCAAAGTCTTCGAGCTTGTAAAGAACCATATTTTATTTTTCTCCTTCTTTTATTCACTTACTATCTAGCTTAAAAGTATTTGCGATCGCTCCATCTGGCTAGGGACTGACTTAATTAATTTTTATATATTGTACTTACAGCGGATGTCGAAAGTTTAAGCCCTTCTCTTCCCTGCCAAGCTGTTATTTAGTATTAACGTTATATTAAATTCCAATACATTCAATACATAACCATCTTAACTAATAACAAATTTTACTCTATCATCTCCCTTAAGATAGTTTTTTAGCCAACCACCCGATAGAGATAAGAAAATTGAAATTAGCCCGGCTCTTAAAAAACTAAAAAAATGAGCAATTTCTAATTATCTCCAATCTTCTAATCTGCCTATAGATATATATTTCTCCATCGCCAGGGGGGGAATTAAAATCATCCGACAGGTAGACATAATTATATAAAAAAAATATTTGGAGGTATCTGTAAATGTCTAACTTCTCTCGTTGGTCATCAGCAAGTATAGCTTTGCTCACTTTAGGAGTAGCCGTGGGTACAATTCTCCCCTTGGTAACTTCGGATTCACAAAAGGTAATTGCGGCTCCAGAATCAGCAACTAGCTTTCCTGATATTCAAGATCACTGGGCGAGTCCCTTTATTAAAGCGCTAGCTGAAAAAAACGGTGGTGGTAAATATGTAGTGAAAGGGTAAATATATAAACTAAAAATACTTTCGTTTTTACACTTTGCAGTGGTTATTTATTTGCCTCGGCAAGCGGTGATTTTGACAACTAGCATAATCCTTAATTGAAATCGATTTTTAAAGCTCATCTCATATTAAATGCTATAATTTTTTAAAAATATCAAAATTTTCAGTAATTATGCTTACTTCTAGACCTGACTGCCCTCGTTGTGGTTCTAACCATATTGTTAAAAATGGTAGAATTCACAATAAAAAACCTAAATATAAATGTCAAAATTGTGGTAGGCAATTTATTGAAAGCCCTAACAACAAGATCATTGATAAACCTACGTTAGATTACATTGACAAAATGTTACTGGAAAAAATTCCTTTAGCAGGAATTGCGAGGGTGACTAGCGTTTCTAAAAAATGGCTTCAAGATTACGTTAATACTAAATATG